>JANPIT010000045.1:0-1782 GCA_031425115.1 Opitutaceae bacterium
CCACGGTGGAGCCGTTAAGCAGAAACGCGCTCCGCGCGGCCTGCGAATCATCCCGCGGCGAGGCGGGCCGTTGTTCGATTTCGTTGACGCGCCGCGACAACTCAAGCGCGTCGGCATAGCGGCGCAGGTAGGTCATGTTCATCGCCAGGTAACGCAGCGGATCGAAATTGCGCGGTTCGAGCTGCGCCGCCTGCTTCAGCCGCGCTCCCGATTCGATCCACTTGCCTTGCCGCCGCAAAACCAGCGCGATGCCGATGTGGTGGTCGGCGACATTGGGCTCCAATTCCACCGCGCGTTGAAAATACTCAAGGCCCCGGGCGTAGTCGCCGCGGATTTCGTAATGATACCACCCCAGGACGGCCTGGGTGCTGGCGGCGTCCGGTGCCAGTCGGAGGCACTGCTCGATCGCCCCGCGCGCTTTCTCGAGCTGCTCGGACGACCGATCGTGGCCCACGAAATACCGGCCGACGGCCTGCGTAGCCAGGTCCGTCCACGCCCGCGTAAAGTCGGGATCGAGTTTCACCGCCTGCTCGAGCAATTGCTGAACCTCGAGACCCGTGGCGGCGTTGATGAAATCCCGCTTCCACAGATGGATCGACTTCAGGAGTAATTGATAGGCCTCCGTGCTCTTTGTCGGAGACTGCGCGATCGCGGCCAGTTCCTTCGGCGCAATCACGGTCTCCAGTTTGGCGGCGAGCAGTTGCGAGAGCTCAGATTGCAGCTGAAAGATGTCGTCCAGCGACCGCTGAAACTTGTCTGCCCACACCAGTTGCCCGCCCGACGCACGAAACAACCGGCCGGCGAGCACCACGCGGTTCCGGTCGCGCTGCACACTGCCTTCGAGGACGTAGGCGACGCCGAGCTCGGCGGCGATTTCCGCCATCGTCTTCTTCGTCGCGCGATATTGCTCGACCGTCGTGCGCGGGACCACGCGGAGTTGGGAAATCCGCGTGAGGCTCGCGAGAAGGTCACCGTGCAAGCCGCCCGCGAAATAAGCGCTATCCTTGCCCTCGCTCAGGTTTTCAAACGGAAGCACCGCGATTGATTTCTCCGAGATCGCGGGCTTCGACGCCGCAGCCGGAGCCGCGGTGGCGGACAAGGTGGCGGCGGGGCGGGGGTAAAATTTCCACGCCGCCCCAGCCGCCAGGCCGATCGTCACGACCGCGGCCGCGGCGATCTGCCAGCGCGCGAGGCGCCGCACGGGCCGGCCGGCTTGCAGCGCCGACAAATCCGCGAGCAGGGCCGCACCGTCGCGGTAGCGCTGCGCGGACGCCGCTTCGCCGGCGCGCAAGAGCACTTCGTTCAGCGCGAAAAACAACTTCCGCTCGCGCGCGTCCCCCAGATCCTCCGGCAAATTCGGAAACTCCGCGCGGTCGCGGCCCGTCGCCAGTTCGTAGAGCACCTTGCCCAGCGCGAACACGTCGGCGGCCGGAGTGCCCGGCCCTTCCGGCGGCACAAAGCCCTCCGTGCCGACAAACGTGCGCGCATCGCCCGCGCACGCGACGAGCCCGATATCGGCGAGCTTGGGCACGCCGTTCACCAGGATTACGTTCGACGGCTTGATGTCGCGGTGCAGCAGCCCGCGCGCATGCAGCCCGGCGAGGGAGCGCGTCAGTTCCACCCCAAACGTCACGCACTCCGCCGCCGGCAGCCTTTTGCGCCGCACCTTCAGCTCCTTTGCGGTCAGCGGCACGTAACGCTCCGGGTCGATCGCGCGGCCCGCCGTCGCGTCGTCGGCCAGACCATCACGTAATAGAAAAATCCCGCGCGTTCATCCTGCCC
>JANPIT010000046.1:0-6664 GCA_031425115.1 Opitutaceae bacterium
ACTGTCCGACACGTGGGGCGCGCGCGCGAACTTCAACTGGAACAAACGGCGCGTCGCGCAGAAGCTCACCGGCCTCGGCGCCGTGAGCGTCACCGTGCCCCCGAGCTACTATCCGGCCGGCGCGCCGCTGCCGATCTCGGCGGCGAACTATCTCATCGCCGCGCGGGCCTATGCCAACGATCTGCTGAGCAATCCGAATCTCGCCCTGAACGCTCCCGCGGCGCAACTCGGCCGACGCAAGCGGTTGCAGGAGGATTTCGGTCAGGGCAAGGCCTCGCAGGTTGAGTTTGCGGGCAACTACAAATTCGACGGCGTGAAACTGAAGCCGTTGCTCGGCGCGTTTCACAATCAGTCGCGCGGCTACGGCCGGCTGCGGCAGAGCGCCACGGCGAATTTCTTTCCGGTGTGGGACATCAAGAACCCGTCGACGTGGGACTACACGACGGACTTCGATCCGGTCACGCAGCCGTTCACGACGAACAACCGCACCGTCACGCGCAACTCCGCGGGCTACGCCGTGCTCAACGCCAGTCTGTTCTCGGACCGGTTGAGCGCAGTCATCGGCGCGCGCTATAACAAGGCGACGGGCTCAACGGACAACTTCCTCGCACCCGCGACCAGCCTCGCGAAGGTCACGAGCAAGAAGACGACTCCGCAACTTGGACTCGGTTGGAAGGCGACGCGCGACGTGATGTTCTACGGTTCCTACAGCGAGTCGTTTGTCCTCAACACCGCGGCGCTGACGCGTGAGAACGTGCCGATTGGCCCCGCCAATCCGACGACGTCGAAGGGCTACGAGCTGGGTGTGAAAACCGATTTCATGAACGGGCGAATCTCGTCCACGCTGGCGGCTTTCCAAATCGATCAGATCGATCGGGTGCTGCGTTTCAATTCGTTCAACGCCACCGGCGTCACCGTGACCAACAGCCTTCAAGGCACGTTGGATCGCAGCAATGGCATCGAGGCCGAGGTCACTTGGTCACCGATGGACAACTGGCAGGTTTACGTCAGCGGCGCGATGAACGATGTGCGCGTGAAGCGGGTGCCGCGCGGAATGGAAATCTATCTCGGGGCGCATCCCGAGGCGACGGTGAAGGCGCTCGCGAATCTTTGGACGCGTTACACGATCGCGACGGGCGACCTGAAGGGGCTTTGGTTTGGCGGCGGTTTCAACCACACCGGTAAGAAAGCGCAGCGCACCAACAACCCGAAGCTGTTCCTCCCCGAAGAAACGCTGTGGAACTCTGCGGTCGGCTACGACTGGAAGTGGCAGAACCGGCCGATGAACGCCGTAATCAACTGGCAGAACATGGCGGACATCGAGTATTTCCCGGCTAATCAGCAGCGTGGGCTGCCCGGCCGCGCGACGTTCTCGCTGACGGCGAAGTATTGAAGTAATGTTTTGATCGCGGAGGCACTTTCGCCTCCGACGGAACGGGAAACCGTTCCGCTACGAGCCCGCCGACTGGCGGGCTCTTTTCTTTTCGGGGCGCGCTGGAGTATTCGGCGCGCCCGGCTACGCTGAGGGCGCATGAAACCGACCAAGCCGGCCGTCACGTCAGAGGCCTCTCCGTCCGCGAAGTCCGCCTGCGGGCTGCCCTCTCACGTCGTAATTGATATGACGAAGGCCCGCGTCCAACGCACCGACGAGGAATGGCGCGCGCTGCTCACGCCGATGCAGTTCAAGGTCGCGCGGAAGCAGGGGACGGAGCCGCCGTTTCAAAACGCGTTTTGTGATCATCACGAGGATGGGGTGTATTTTTCCGTGTGCAGTGACACGCCGCTGTTCGACAGCGCCGACAAATTCGAGAGCGGCACGGGCTGGCCGAGCTTTACCAAGCCGATCGAGCCGTCATTCGTGGGTGAGCACGTGGACGCGAGCTTCGGCATGCGACGCGTCGAAGTGCACTGTGCGGTGGATGGCGCGCATTTGGGGCATGTTTTCCCGGACGGGCCGCGCGACCGGGGTGGGTTGCGCTACTGCATCAATAGCGCGTCGCTGCGGTTCAAGCCGCGCGCCGAATACGAGGCGTGGGCGACGCAGCGCCGCGAGGGCGAGGCGGCGCACTGACTGGCAGGAGCGGGGGACGGGAGAGTCGCTTGGCGAATTGTTCGTGCGACGGGGTTATGCATGGTCTTTTGTTTTGGCTATACAAAGACCTGAGCCGTAGGTCAGCGCGCTTGCGCGTGCCAAACCGCGTCCGCAAGCGGACTGGCCTACAGTTGCGCAGCCAAACCAAAAGACCATGCGGGGTTATGGGTCGCGGAGCGTTTTCGGTTGATCGACCGGGAGAGGCGCGGCGGAATGACCACTTGATGGTTCCAAGCTTACAGCGGTTTTTTTGCGGAAATGACACTTGCCCGAGCCGCGGAGGTGCATGGTGAGGCAGGTCGCCCGAAACCTCGCTCTGCCCGTTTTGGTGGCCGTGGTGTTCGTCGTCGGGGCCTTGTATGAGCAGGAGATTTTGCGGCGGCTGGGGTTGGCGACGGTGGCGCAGTTGCGGAGCATATTTCCCTATCTGCTGCACACGGGCATCTGGCTGTCGCTGGCTTATCTGCTGAACCGGATGGTGGGGATCCTGATGTGGGATCCGCTCAACCGACGGATGCCGGTGCCGCGGCTGTTGCGCGATGTGACGGCGGTGCTGGTTTATGCGATGGCGATAACCGGCATCGTGGGCGTGGTGTTCGACAAGCCGATCGGGCCGTTTTGGGCGGCGTCGGGAGCCGGCGCGATCGTGATCGGCCTGGCGCTGCGCAACGTGATCCTCGACATCTTCATCGGCCTGGCGGTGAACTTCGACCGGCCGTTCGAGATCGGCGATTTCATCCAGGTCGCGACCGGACCGACGGGCGGGCACGCGGGCCGCGTGGTCGAACTCAACTGGCGCACGACGCGGCTGGTGACGGGCGAGGGCAACATGGTCATCGTGCCCAACGGCAAACTTGGCGAGATGGTGGTGACGAATTTCTCGAAGCCCGAGGCGATGAGCGAATTCGAGCTCTCGGTTTTTCTCGATTTCGACGTGACCTCGGAGCGCGCGCTACGCGTGCTCAACGCGGCGGTGCGCTCCGTCTCAGGCACCACGGGCATCGCGGACGATCCCGCGCCGAAAGCCCGGATCCGCGGTCTCTCGGCGCAGGGCGTGGAATACAAGATCAAGTATTTCCTCGACCCGCGCAAAGCCGGTCCCGGCAAGGCGCGGCACGAGGTGTGGCGCGCGGTGCTCGATCAGCTCGGCCGCGCGGGCCTGCAGCCGGCGATGCCGAAGCAGGATGTGTTTCACGCCCCGCGGCCGCAGCGGCTACTCGATGCACGCTCGCGGGCGGATCGCGTGGCGTTGCTCTCGCGTGTGGAGTTATTCCAAGGCCTGAACGACGAGGAGCGCGCGACGCTTTCCGGGGAGATGCGGGAGCGATTGTTCCTCGAAGGCGACACCGTGATCAAGCGGGGCGACGCGGGCAACTCGATGTTCATTCTGTGCGAAGGCCTGCTCAACGTGATGATCGCCTTCAAGGACGGCCAGCCGGAGACCCGCGTGGCGCGCCTCCAGGCGGGCATGTTCTTCGGTGAGATGAGCGCGCTTACTGGGGAGACGCGCAGCGCGACGATCGTGGCGGCGACGGATGCACTCGCTTTCGAGCTGACCAAGGACGACATCGGCGCGCTCATCCAGCGCCGGCCCGAACTGGCGGAGACGATCGGCCGCGCGGTCACGCTGCGGAAGCTGCGCAACTCCGAAGCCTCGGCGAAAGGCAGCCCAGCCGCCCGGGCCGAGGAAAAGTCGATGACGGCGCAGCTCGTCGGCAAGATGCTGGCCTTCTTCGGCGTGAAGCGCCGGGGCATGACGGCGAAGGAGCTCGAGGAAAACGCCTCGATGTCGCCGTTTTCCTGATACCGGCGGGCCGCGCCGCCTTTCCTTTACCGCCCTTTTGAAACTCCATCCACTCCTTCTCGGCGCCAGCCTCGCCCTCGCCACCAGCGGCTGTTTCCACATCGGCCCCGCGACGATCCGCGCCACGCGCCCGGCCTACAACATGGCGGTGCAGCAGACGAACGACCAGGAGCTGCTCCTCAACCTCGTGCGCAGCCGCTACCGCGACACGCTCTACTTCACGAGCGTTGAGCGCATCGCGGCGACGCAGGAGCTCAACGAGAGCATCGGCGCCTCCGCCGGCCTCTCGCAGACGCAGAATAATTTCGCCGTCCCGCCGACGAGCTCCGTGATCGTCCGCGCGCTGACGAAGCCGTTTACGCTCGGCCCGGGCAGCATCGCGATCAACGAGAAGCCGACCATTTTCTACGCGCCGGTGGAGGGCGACAAATTCGTCCGTCAGATGATGACGCCGATGAACCCGGAGCTGTTGCTGCTGCTGGTGAAGTCGGGCTGGTCGCTCGACCGGGTCTTCACGCTGGGCGTGGCCGACATGAACGGCCTGAAGAACGCGCCGACGGCGTCGGGCCCCACGCCCTCGCGGGAGCCGGAGTTCCGCGCCTTTCGCGAGGCGGTGAAGCTGCTCCGAGCCCTCCAGCGCGAACAGTTGATCGACCTGGCAAAGACGGGCGAGTTTATCGAGCTGCGCTTCGCCGCAGAGGCGGCGGAGCGCGACGAGACGAAGCGGCTGAAGGAGCTGCTGCGGCTCAATCCCGAGCTGAGCCGCTACAAGGTCAGCTCGACCAGCGACGTCTTGAAAGGCGATACGATTGCGCTCTCCACGCGACCGGTGATCTCCGCGTTCAGCTATCTGTCGCAGGGCGTTGAGGTGCCGGAGCGCGATTACACGGGCGGCAAGGTGCGGCGGACGACGCGGGCCGACGGGCGGCCGTTCGACTGGCAGGAGATGCTGGGCGAGGTCTTTCGCGTGCAGGTCTCGGACAAGGAACCGAAATCGGACGACGTGAGCACGGCGATCCGCTACCGGGGAGTCTGGTTTTATGTCGCCGACAACGATCTCGATTCGAAATCCACCTTCGTGCTGCTCACGCAGTTAATCGCGTTGCATTCGGCTCCTGCGTCGGGCGGGCCGGCGATGAGTTTCTCGTTTGGCAAGTAACTGGGGCGCGGTGCGCGCGGAGTAGTTGCGCGGAGAGGCGAAGGAGCGTTGGGGTTTGGACAGGATTAACAGGATTTACAGGATTCAGAGAACGAACGCGAAGGCTCTGTCTCCAATCCTGTTAATCCTGTAAATCCTGTCCAAAACTGAACTCACGAAGGCGGGATCAGCCGCCAGCGCACGCTACAGCTTCGGGAATTTCGTCCACTTCGCGCCGGCTTTGCCGCTCTTCACGGCAGTCTCGATGAAAGCCATGCCGGCAAGGCCGTCGTCGATCGTGGGGAAATCGTATCCGGTTTTTGGAGCCTTGCGACCTTCGACCGCGTCGGCGATGGCGACGGCGGCACTGCGATAGACATTCGCGAAGGCCTCGATAAAACCTTCCGGATGCGCGAAGGGCGTGCGCGTCGCGCCCTGCGCGGCGGCGGACAGATACCCGTTGCCGCGGCGGTGCACTTGCTGCGGCGCGTCGGCTTTTTTCCAGATGAGCTCGTTCGGGTTTTCCTGAAACCACTGCAACGAGCCCTTCGTGCCCCAGACGCGGATGTTGATGTTGTTCTCGTCGCCGCTGGAGATCTGCGAGGCGAACAGAATGCCTTTCACGCCCTCGGTCCAGCGCACCAGGCAATTGCCGTCGTCGTCGAGGAGGCGGCCGGGGATGAAGGTCGAGAGCTCGGCGCAAATTTCCTCGACCTCGAGGCCGGTGATGTAGCGCGCGAGGTTGTGCGCGTGCGTGCCGATATCGCCCATGCAGTTCGAGACGCCGGAGACGTTCGGGTCCATCCGCCAGTTGGCGATTTTGCTGATCGTGCCGGATTCGAGCGCGGTGATCGCGTAGCCCTGCGGATATTCGACGACGACCTTCATCAGCTTGCCGAGCTGGCCGCTGCGCACCCAATCGCGTGCTTCCTTCACCATCGGGTAGCCGGTGTAATTGTGGGTGAGCGCGAAGACTTTGCCGCTCTTGCGCACGATTTCGCGGAGCTTCAGGCCCTCCTTGAGCGTGAAACACAGCGGCTTGTCGCACACGACGTGAAAGCCGGCTTCGAGAAACGTTTTCGCGACGGCGGCGTGCGTGTTGTTGCGCGTCACGATCGACACAAAGTCGATACGCTGGTCGGCGGGGAGCGCGGCCTCCTTTTGCGCCATCTCTTCATACGTCGCATACACGCGCGACGGATTAACGAAGAGATCTTCGCCGGAGAGTTTCGATTTCGCGGGGTCGGAGGAGAAGCAGCCGGCGACGAGATCGATTTCGCCATCGAGGCGGGCGGCCATGCGGTGGACGGCGCCGATGAAAGCGCCGCGGCCGCCACCGACCATGCCCATGCGGAGTTTGCGGTTGAGTTTCATAGAGGGAAATGGATCGAAAATCAGGGAAGGAAAAACCGCTGATGCGCGCTGAGGAACGCTAATTCGGAGGAACCACTAATGGACACTAATGAAACGGAATGATGGAGAATTCAGAGAGCCAGACGCCGATCTGAATTCCCAACCATTCCCGTCTATTGTGGTTCGGATTAGTGGTTTCTTCGGGGGATCGGAGATGAGCGACTATCAGCGGCCATGGCCGGTTGTCTCCGCATTGGTTTGGTTAGACCGCGATCGG
>JANPIT010000047.1:0-3547 GCA_031425115.1 Opitutaceae bacterium
CGAGTGGCGGAACGAAAGCCGCGCGCGGAGCGCACGGCCCACCTTTTGGTATCCGTTCCGTCGAGGAAGAACGGGATCGACTGAATTTCTACGGCTAAGCACACGAAAGCGGTCGCAATTCCGAGCGGGGATCACGGAGGCCTGACGACTGACGACTGATGACGTATCTCCCCACTGAATACTCGAAAGGAGGAGGTTTCATTCAGAAGCCAGGAAACCGGGAATCAGACCGGCGTCCCGCTGGTGCTGATCGGCAGGGCGTGGCGCGACGTGGCGCGATCCAACGCCCGTTCGAAACTCACGGCGCGGCGCAGGATCGCGTTGTAACCGCTAAACGCGTCGCCCCCTTGGGCGCGCAACAGCCGATACAATTCGCGCTCGGGCTCCGGCACGCGCCGGAGTTGCTGGGCCGCATCCACCAGCCCTGCCCGGCTCAATCGCGGCCAAATAATCGAGATCACACACGCAGCCGGCGTCAATCGATCGGCGGCCACATCGTCCAGACCGGACGAGATGATTTCCCAGCCTGGCAGGGCAGCCCATTTCGTGCGCTTTCCAGAATTTTCCATCCGAGGGCAAGTCAGCCGGCCGAGTGGCAAATCGCAACCACCGAGGCGCGAAACGAGGCGGGGTCGATCGCCGGGTAACGGATAAGCTGGGGGAAAAGCGATGAGTCGCGTTTCACCACGAAACACACGAACCACACGAAAGAAGGCGAATAAGCCGGAGTGCCCACGGAATTCACTGAATACACGGGATGGAATTCAGAAGCCATGAATCCAGAAAACGAGCTTCGGAGGCGGAGGGGTTGAATGTGGACGTAGCCGAGAGGCGAAGAGGGACAGCTCGCGGTTTGCGTCAAGAGCTGGCCCCGGAGCGAAGCGATGGGGTGACCGAGTCGGGCGCCCTCCAGGGCGATGAGGGAACAAACAACCGGGAAAATGACGGGAAACGAACTTCGGAGTTTAACCACTGATGCTCACTGATACCCGAACGATCGCGCAACCCACCAGAGGCGGGCAAGTGGCGCGATCTCGGGACGGTTGCACGCAGCTCACGGGGCAAGTCGGATACAAAACATCGCGCCCCGGCGCGTCAACCCAGCCCAAGAAAGGCGCGGACTTTCCGCTGAATCTCTTTCCGACGCTCCCAGCCGACCGCGCCCGCTGACCGCAGGATCGATCCTTTGCGAACAACGTAGACCAGTGAGCAATCCACCTGGGTCACATGCTCCAACCCATCCGCTCCATTCAACAGCACGTGATGGTCACCATTGGGGGCGGCCGGCGGCTTTTTGGTGCCCAGAACGACATTGAAACGGTGTTGCCTGGGGTCATCCAAGGAATTCTCCCCCGAAAGGATCACCGCAGGATGGCCCGTCAGATCCTTTTCGTCGGCACGAACAAAAACGATATCCCAACGCCGAAGTTTCACAACGCATCCCCAAAGGTGTTGTGCAGCTTCAGTTCCTCCCTGGTGAGTCTGAGCGTTCCCACCGCGGCCGCCGGCACTTCTTCCGGGAGGTCGTAGGGAACAATCTGCACGAAGCCCGCTGGAGTCCGCACCACCACCGGTTGACGCGTCTTGATCACCCGTCGCGTCACCCGACTAAATCCAGCCTTTGCTTTCGAAACGGTGAGCATGTCCATAAACGGGATTTATCCGCGACTCATTTAAGGTCAAGGGCGAGCGCCGGGCGCGCCGGCGGTGCGGAGATCGGCGATGGGCACCGCGGCGCCAAGCCGAAGGAGTGCGGGATTCGAAGCTCGGAGTTCGGATTATCGATCCGTTTTAACCACTAATGGACACTGATGAAACCGGCTCAATGGAGCCTACGTGTCGCCGGCGACGAATCGTCGCCGGTAACGGTGCTCGCCGCGCGCGACGCCCGATGGATCGTCATCCGTGTTATCCGCGTAATCCGTGGTGAAAATGACTTGGTGGGAATGATGAATTCAGCAGCCAGGAAACCAGGAATCGGATGTTCGGAGTTTAACCACTCATGTTCACTAATGAAGCCGGCTCAATCCTCCAAAGGCGGACAAGTCCTCCTTAGGCGGACAAGTGGAGTGCACCGGAGGCGCACAAGCCTGCGGTTGCCCGCAGCTCATCGCTGCGGGCAACGGTGGTCGCCGCGCGCGACGCGCGGTCAATCGCTCGGCGCGATGCTGCGTGCGAGTCGGCGTACCATGCGCGCCGGATGTTTCAGGCCAAATCCTGCCGCGCGCGGAGCGCAACGGCCCACCTTGGAATGAGACGGATTCACAAAAAGCCGGCGGCGGCATGCACGCCGTCGGCTTGTTTACTCTTCCGCTAGCGGATGGGTTCGATGCACCGTATCATTCTTCCCGTTACGCGGACCAGGGGACCGTCAGGACGTGGGCGTGGCCCGGCCGGTCTTTGGCTTCGGCCTCGATCGTCAACGGCTCGCCGGCGGGCGCCACGGCCGTCGCCGCGTAAACCCACTTGCCGTCCGTCTTGATCGCCGGCCCCTGCTCGATCACCACGCGCGCGGCGTCGCGCAGGGTCACCGTGACGGACGTGACTTCGAAGTCGTCCGTGGCCGTCACGAGGATCGCGTCGCCGACCTGGCCGCGGTAGCCGGTGGTATCGATCGCCTTCACCTCGGGTGGGTAAAGGAAATCGCTCATGGCCGTGGCGAAGGGCAAGGTGCCCTGCGCCTTGGCCGCGTCGACATACCGCGCTTTCTGCACCGGGTCCGCGAAGATGCCGCGGGCGAATCCCGCGGCGGCCTTGAAGCGCTCGCGCACCTCCAGTTCGGCCGGCGAGGGCACGCGGTCATCGGGCTTGCGCTTGCGCGCAATGATGACGCGGCCCATGAACTTCTTGAACACGAGGTCCCCGATCGCCCCGCGAATCCGTTCCGTGATGGGATTGAGATCAACGCTGGCCATGGCTCGACCCTCCTTTCTTCCCGCGCCGACTCGGGCGCCGGAGGCAGGGGCCACCCGCGAGCGGGAGAAACCGCCCATTGCGAGCCCGCGGGGCGACCCGAATGAAGGGCACGGGCACCGGGTTATCCTGAACTTCTCCCGTACTCATCCCGTACTTGTCCTTGATCCGGAACAGGCGGACGACGAACCCGAGGAAGCCCCCGCCGGCAAGCCGATGGGGTTGATGAGGGGGACTCCCGAAGGAGCCCCGGCCAGTGGCCTGGGCCGCGGCGTCGAGGAGCAGCACGGAGCGGCTCTGTTTCTGAACGTTTGTTTTCATAGCACTTCTTTCTTGTTTGGATGACCTGAACCGGGCGGCCCACTCGCGGCGGGGGAGAGCGGATTTCAGATTGCCCGAAACTCGAACTCCCAACCGATGAGCGAACCACCTTCGCAGGTGTGGCGTCAGAATATCCAAAAGCGCCGGGACCGGGTAATCGTTCGTTTCAATCAGCCTGATCGAAACGCTCTATCAGATCGCGGAGGGCGGCGCGCGCCGGAGGCGTCGGGGTCTCAAGGGCGCAGTCTCTGACCTCAAAGGGCGCAGCGAGTCTGCGCCCCTACAAAAAGCATCCTGGGTAAGAGCGCTCGGC
>JANPIT010000048.1:0-2282 GCA_031425115.1 Opitutaceae bacterium
GCCGCGCCTCCCGGTCCGCGAAACTGCGGCCAGGCCACTTCACCCGCCGAGAGCGTCGCCGCGAGGGCGAGATAAAGGATGGTCGCACGCATATTTTTAGTGGCGCGAGTCCGTCGCGAACGGAGGCGCTCCGCAACGCCATAGCGACGAATGACGGGCGGGCGGGCGCCGGGACCGCCCAACGCCCACCGGCTGAAACTCAACTCTCGAAGCACTAGCGGAGTTCGAAGTTGGATACTCAACCTTCCCCTTTTCTCCACTCCGAGCACGTCGACTTTTCTGTCGCGGACCCGCGGCTACTCGGCGCGCTGCGTGCCGTTTTTCTTCAGAAACGCTTTCGCGTGCTCCACCCGGCTGATGCCGGGATCGCTCTCGACCGCGACCTCCGTGAGTTGCCGGTAATACGTTGCCGCTTTCGCGCGTTCGTTCGCTCGTTCCGCCGCCAGCCCCGCGCCGTAAAGCGTATTCAAACGGTTGGGACTCGCCGTCAGCACCGCCTCGAACGCCACCAGCGCCTGGCCCGGCCGATTGGCCTCGAGGAGCAGATCACCCAACAAGTCGCCCGCAGGCAACACCTCGCCGGGCGTCACCGCTTCCTTGTCCGTCGTTGCCTCCAATTCGGCCGCGCGCCGCATGAGGGCGATCGCTTCGTCGGTATTCTTCATCGCGAACTGCACCCACGCGCGCGCCGCGAGGAGCTGCGTTTCGGCCTGCGCTGCCCAATACGACGCACGATTCGAGCCCGCGAGTTCCCGTAGCACCCGCTCCTGTTCCGCGATCTCTTTCCGCGCGGCGTCGAGCCGGCCGCTGCGCGCCGCGCCAATCGCTCGCGCGAAATGGACGATGGAGTCGCAATTGAGATACTGTTTGCCCCACGGAAACGACTTCGGCTGATGCAAGGGCAACTCCGCCGCTTCGCTCCAGGCCTGGCGCTCGAGCGCGTAGCGCGCCGGGACCGCGGCCAGGGCGAACGCGATCGGCGTCATCGACACCGTCGAATACGGACCCGGCAGCGCCACGAGCTGGCGCCGAACCGCATCCGCTTCGCGATACTGGCCGCGCTGCAGGTAAGCATACGCGAGATAGTCCAGCGCGTGGGGCACGTGGTTGTTCATCTCGCCCGCGGCCTCGCTGAGCTTCCGCCCGGCCTCCGCCGAACGTCGATTAAAGTCGATCGACTTCTCCCAGAGACCGCGGCGCGTGTAGATGTGCGTCGGCATGTGCAACGCATGCGGCACGGCGGGCGCGATACCACTGTAAGTGTCGCACACCTCGATCGCCCGATCCGCCAGCAGCGGAAAATCGTAGGCATGAATCTTGTAGTGCTGGGCGCCGGGATGATCGGGCACCTTCGCGGCGACTTGCTGCAGCCGCTTCCCGGCCTCGAGCTGGATGCGGTGCGACTTGTCCTTGGCGACGAAGCGGGCGGGCGCGAGGTGATAGAGGGCGCTGAAGGCGATCGCGTCCAAGTCGTCCGGATACTTTGCGGCGAGTTCGCCCCAGGCTTCGTCGAGCACCTTCAAACGCGCCACGTGATCTCCCTCCGCCGCCGCGTTGAAATACCGGTCGAGCACGTCGAGATACGCCCGCTCGCGTGGGGTCCGTGGCGGCGACGCCAGCCCCCGCTGAACCTGTTCCGCGCCGAACTTGCGTTCCGCCTCCGTGGGCGCGTCGGGCCAGAGCGGATGAATCAGCGTCAGGGCGCGCCCCCAATACGCGAGGGAGCAACTGGGATCCGCCGTCGCCGCGGCGGCGAATTCCCGGTCCGCTTCGGGATACATCATGTGATGCACCAGCGTTACGCCGCGGTTGACGTGCTCCTGCGCCGCGGGTTTGCCGCTCGATCGGAAGTGCACGGTGCCGAGCTTCTGCCATGTTCCCGAGTCGGCGCAACTAAGCGTAGGGGTGAAAACGATACCGAGCCACGACGCGAGGAACGACAGACGGAAGAGTTTCATGGGGATGGAATTGAGCCGTCAGCGTCCGGCAGGGCTACGACGAAGGCCGGACACCGCTTGGCTGTTAATCCGAGCGAGGTCCAGGGCTTCACGCGCGCAACGTGCGTAGCGACCAGCCCTCGGTCAAGCGCGTGGCCTTGCAGACGTCCTAGCCAAGTTGCGCGCGCAGCATCGCCACTTCCACCTTCAACTGCCGCGTGAGCCGGCTGCCGATCAGATAGACCGACGCCGGATCCGTTTTGAGTTCGCGCGCCACCTGCAGCACCGGCGTGTGCCGCAACACGTAGAGTTCGAACACCTGGTAGTGCCGCGGCTTCACCCGCC
>JANPIT010000049.1:0-3922 GCA_031425115.1 Opitutaceae bacterium
GACCACCGGGCTTGGCTCGCTCAATAATTCCACGTCGTCGTGAAGCGAATCTCCCGCGGGACGACGAGGTCGTAGCGACTGTAAGCAATGCCGCGGCCGCCGGGAACGACGAAGCCGTAGGGGGCGGCATCGGACGACGCGAGGCGCACGGGGATGATGTCGGTCTTGTCGAGGACGTTGGTGACGTTGACCTGGAAGCGGAAGCGCCCGGGGAGACGGGAGAACTTGCGGGTGTAGGCTAGCATGAGGTCCGTCTCCACAATGGAGCGGCCGGTCATCTCGTTGCCGGAGGAATTGCGGCCAATGATATTGGCGCTGCGCCAGCGCCAGCCGCCGCCGGCGGTAACGCCCCGCATCCAGCCCTCCTTGAAGTCATACGCCGTGAACAGGCTGATCTTGTGCGGCCGCAGTCCCCAGCGCTGCTCGTTTTCCTCGTTGGTCTCGTTGTGCGCCTCGGCGACGTCGAAGATTTCCTGTGCGACGGAGAGACCGTTGGATGTCGTGAGCGTGCTGACGTTGGCTTCGGGGCGCTGGGCGGAGAGGGCCAGCCAGCGCGCGATCGTGCCATCGGCGGAGTAGGCGGCGGGATCGACGACGAAGCGGCCGGTCGAATCCTGCTTCACGCCCTGCACATAGCGATTGCCCGTGCTGGTGAGGCCATACCAGGCAGTGACCTCACGCCCGATATTGGTGCGCTGCGTATCGGTGTAAGAGTAGTTGGCGATGAGGCGCCAGTTGGCCGTGAGATTCGCCGTGATGCGGGTCTCGTAGCCCTCCGACTCTAGATCGTGGGCCGCATTGGTGGCCTGCGGATTGAGCGCGGCATAGATCGGCGTCCACTGCGCCGCCGTATACGGACGGCCGGCCCCGACGAGCACGCCCGCGAGCGCATCGGACACGCGCGTATTGCGCCCCGGGGTGCCGCTGAAGCCGATCGTCGTCAGGCGTCCCATCTCCGTGGCGCTGAAATAAACCAGGCGGGCATTCACGCGGCTCTGGAGCAGTTCGAAATTGAGGCCGTAGTCGGAGCCCTCGCCCTCGGAGGGCGAGCCTACGCGGCCATCGGGTAGGACCTTGCGGGAGAAGGACGGCAGGCCCTTGTTGGTCGAGTAATTTGCCACGACGGAGACCCACGGCAGGGCGTGAAAGACGACGCCTGCGGAGCCGGTATCGGCGGTGGCGGAGCTGGTCGTGGCCTTGCTGCGATCGCGGTCGATGATGTCGCCCTGGATGGGATCGCTGTAGTAGCCGAGCTCGATGATGTCGGCACGATCGCGGCGGAGGCCGAGGGTCGTCACGAGCTTGTCGTTGAAGAAATAGCTCTGGAGCACCCCGAGCACCGAAACGGATTCCTGCTCGCCGCCGCTGTTGTTGGCGCCGGCGACCGCGCTGGCGAAAATCAGGGGGTAGCTGCGGCCCTCGAAATTGATGGTCGAGGGGACGCGCCGGTAGTCGCCGATCCGATACGTGCCGTAATCGCCCTCGGTGAGGTAATGCCGCACGGCGACAATGTTGTTGGCATTGTTCGGCACGGCGTTGAACGGCCGGCCCGCCATCGCGAGAATCGAGCTCACGCGCGCATCGAAGGTATCCTGCATGGAGGCCATCGCGGCGATGCGGTGACGGCCAAACCATTTCGACTTGGTGTCAAAAGCGTAAGAGGCCGCGATGCGTGACTCGCGCACTTCGCCGACGTGCTCATCGCGCCGCCACGTGCCATCGTAGTAGAGCCTGCCGGCATACGGATTCGCTATGCCATTGACGCCGAGGGTGCGGTTGGAATCACCGCGCAGGAAGGGCTCCGAACCGGAGACGAGCGTGACGAGGGCGCGCGTGCGCTGGTAGTTGTGCGCGAGGTTGACCGCGAAATTCCGCGTGACCTGCCAGTCACCGATCAAGGTCATGTTGCGCAGGCTCTGCTCGCGATTCATGCCGGGGCCGACGGCGTTGAGGTGCAGGGGAAACATCCGCGGATCGTGGATGCGCAGCGTCGAGGCCGTGACGCCGGGAGTGCCATCCGGGGCGCGCACGGCGGCGTTGTTGTAGCTGCCCGTGAGAAAGGTGCCGCGCGCATCGAAGATCGTGCCGTCATTCTCGATGAAGGTGACGCGGCGGTTGTTGCCGGTGGCGGCGACATCGCGCGCGACCACCCCGAGCGCCTGCATGGCCGCCGTGGGCACGGTGTTGTTGGGCGTGAAGGTGACGGCGCCCACCCCGCGGGCCTCACGGTTGTCATACCACGCCAGCGCCGCGTCGGAGTCGACGGTGGCGCGGATCACGGCGCCGATGTCGCGGCCGGTCTCGCCCATGCCGGTGAACGTGAAATTGCGCCACGGCCGCACCGTGACAGAGCCGAAGATCCGCTCCTTGTCCTGGAAGTCCCAATCGCGCCAGCCGCCGTTTTCCTGGTCGAGCGCGGCGACGGAGACGGCGAGCTTGTCCTTGAGGAGAACCTTGTTGGCGTCGAACTCGGCGCGGCTGCGATCCCAGGAGCCGAGGCCGTAACGGGCCTGCGCACTGTCGCGCGTAGTCTGCGCGATCTTCGAGGTCTGGTTGATGATGCCGCCGGGGGAGCCGATGCCGAAGAGGATGCTGTTCGGCCCGCGGCTGTCCTCGTATCGCGCCGCGCGATACGGATCGGTCGGCATGATGCTCGTGAAATAATCCATGCCGAGGCTGGCGGTCTGGCCGCGGATGAGGACGCCCGGCGTGAGGCTCTGGGCGTTGATCACCGGGTTTTGCTCGAAGCCGGGTTGGTTGTCATTGGTGAACATCTCGCCGTTGACCGAGTATTTCAGCAGCTCGCTCACGTCGGTGATCGCGAGGTCGTCCAGAAACTCCCGCGTGAAGACCGAGACCGAGCTCGCGGTGTCGCGCAGCGAGGAATTGAGGCGGCTGCCCGCGAGCGTATTCTCGGCGTGGTAGCCCGTGTCGCGGCCGGTATCCACGACGAAAGGACTCATCTCCACCAGATCCCGGGTGGGCACGGCGGGGGCGGCCGCGGGGCGGTCACTGCCGGGGGGCAGTGCCGCCCTTGGAGCGTTTGGTGCGATGGCCCCGCGCGTGACGCTGAAGGTGCCGCTCGCGGCCTCTTTCGTGGCGACCAGCCCGGTGCCCTGCAGCAACTGTTCCAACGCGGCCGCAGGGGTGTGCGACCCGCGCACGGCATTGGTTTGCACGCGGTCCACCGAGGCGCTGGCGAACAGCACTTCCTGCCCGGACTGGCTCGAATACGAGCGCAGCGCCTGCTCAGCGGGCCCGGCGGGAATGTTGAAGGCCTTCGCGGGCTCTGCCGCCCGCAGGGCGGGAAGAAAGCCGCCGGCGATCGCCAACAGAAGAAAGCACGAAACGCGGAACGCTAAGAGACGCATGCCCTAGACACGCAGACGCTCCCGAAAATACCCAGTGCGATTTTCGCGCGGGAGATTTTTTCCGCACTTACGGCCGGCGAAGAACGATCGTGCCCTCGGCGGCCTGGTCATAACGCAGTCGGTCAGCCAGCGCGCCGGTAGTGCAGGGCGACCGCGCCGTTGCGGAGCGGGTGGGCCGAGACCAGCTCGAGCCGCCGCGTGCCGGGTAGCCCACCCTGGTAGAGAGTCGGGCCATGGCCCGCGATCCTGGGGTGGAGGAGGAGCTTGTAGTCGTCGATCAGATCGAGCCGGTCCAGTTCGGCCGCGAGCTTGCCGCTGCCGAGGAGCACGCCGGCCGGGGTCGCGTTCTTGAGCTGCTGCACCCTCGTGCGCAGGTCGCCGGCAAGGTGGTGGCTGTGTGTCCAAGGGAAATCCTTTCGGGTGGACGACACGACATACTTCGGCTTGGCCTCCAGCTTGAGCGCCCACTCGCGCATCGCAGGCGGGGACGCCGCGTCGCCGCGCCCGACCGCCGGCCAGTAGCTCTCCATCATCTCGTAGGTGACGCGGCC
>JANPIT010000050.1:0-14334 GCA_031425115.1 Opitutaceae bacterium
AGGCTGGTGGTCCGCGATGACGGCCGGGGCTTCGATCCGGCCGCGGAACGCGCCGATGGCCACTTCGGCCTGCGGGGCATGAAAGAGCGGGTCGAGCAGATGCAGGGCGAACTGGATATTCGGCGCGGCGAAAATGGCGGCACGTGCGTCGAGGTTGCCGTCACCGTTTGGGACTCGTAGCCCTTGTCCCCTCGTTGCGCCCCATGAAAAAAAACACCCGCGCGCCCATCACGGTGTTGATCGTCGAAGACCATCCGACGTTTCGCATGGGCCTCGCGGCGTTGATCGAGAGCCAGCCCGACATGGTCGTGATCGCGCAGTTTTCTTCGGGCGAGGAAGTCCTCGCGGCCTACCAGCCCGGCGTCGCGTCGGTGATCTTGATGGATCTGCGCCTGCCGGGGATCGGAGGCGTTGAAACCATCATCGGCTTGCGCGCGCGCGATCCGGAGGTCCGCGTGATCGTGCTGACGACTTACGAGGCGGACGAGGACGTGTTTCGCGCCATGCAGTCCGGGGCGAGGTCGTATTTGTTGAAGGACATGTCGACCGAGGAAATTGCGGGGACGATTCGCGCCGTGCATCGCGGCGGCACAGAGATCTCGCCGCGCATCGCGGAGCGCCTCGCCGCGCGCACTCAGCGGCCGGATCTGACGGCGCGCGAGCGGGAGGTGTTGCAGTTCGTGGTGCTCGGGCGGAGCAACAAGGAGATCGGCGCGCGGCTCTTTATTTCCGACGAGACGGTCAAGTCGCACCTGAAAACCGTGTTCGCAAAACTCAAGGTGCGCGACCGCACCGGCGCCGCGATCAGCGCGGTGCGCGACGGAATCGTGCAACTCGAGTAAGGCTGATCCACGGCGGAAAATTCACCCAACCGGGGGGTAGCGACGACGGGTCCGCGTTGGTATGCTGGGGCACGTAGTTTCGTTTTCGTTCCCCTCATGAATTATCCGCCAATCCCCCGATGGCTCCTGCTGGTCACAACTCTGGCCGCGTTGATCGGCCCGGCGCACGCGGCAACCCCCAGCCGCCCGCCGAACGTGGTGGTCATCCTCAGCGACGACGTGGGCTGGGGTGATCTAGGCTCCTACGGCGCCACGCAGACCAGGACGCCGAACCTCGACGCCTTCGCGAAGGAAGGGCGGCGCTTCACCGATGCCCATTCCTCTGCTTCCGTCTGCACGCCCACGCGCTACTCGCTCCTGACCGGCGAATATTCCTGGCGGAGGAAGGCCGAGGGCCTCAACAAGGGCGTGGCAAATGCCGACGCGCCATTGCTCATCCCGGTTGGCACCGACACGCTGCCCGGGATCATGAAGAAGGCCGGCTACCGCACCGGCGTCATCGGGAAGTGGCACCTCGGCTTCGGCACCAGCAGGCCGGACTACAACAAGGACCTCGCACCCGGGCCGCTGGAGATTGGCTTCGACGAGTTCTTCGGACTTCCCGCCACCAACGATCGCGTCCCGACGGTTTACGTGCGCGGCCATCGCGTGGAGGGCCTCGATCCCGCCGATCCGATCAACTACACCTTCAATGCCAAGGCTGCCGCCGCGGATGGCTTGAAGAAATATGCCGCCGGCCGTGAACGCATCGGCTTCATGTCCGGAGGCAAGGCCGCGTGGTGGAATGACGAGACCCTCTCCGACACCTTCACGCGCGAAGTCGTGGGCTTCATCGAGCGAAACCGGGAGAAACCCTTCTTCCTCTACTTCGCGCCGCACGGGGTGCATGCCCCGACCATTCCTCATCCGCGTTTCGTCGGATCGACCGGCTTGGGCAATCGCGCCGATATGCTGACGGAACTCGACTGGTCGATCGGTGAGGTCATGAAAACGCTCGAACGCCTGGGGCTGGCGAACAACACGCTCGTCATCTTCTCCAGCGATAACGGTGCTCACCCGACCAACGAAAAAGGCCATCTGCCCAACGGTCCCTGGCGCGGCAGAAAATCCCAGCTCTGGGAAGGCGGTCACCGCGTGCCGTTCCTCGCGCGCTGGCCGGGACACATCGCCCCCGGCACCACGTCGGACGAACTCGTCTGCCTCGTTGACCTGGCCGCCACCGCCGTTGCCGCCGCCGGCCAAAAGCTTCCGGCTGGCGTCGCGCCGGACAGCTTCAACCTGCTGCCCACGCTGCTCGGCCAGCCGAAGCAGATGAAGCGAGACACTCTCGTCGTGATGAGCGGCAACGGCGATCTCGCCGTTCGACAAGGTCAGTGGAAATACATCCCCGACCTCGCGGTGGCGGACGGCTGGAGTTCCGGAGCCAAGAAACCGAATCAAGCCGCCAAGCCCGCCCTGTTCGACCTCTCCGCGGACAAAGGTGAGAGCCGAAACCTGTTTCACGATCGACCGGAAATCGCGAAACGCCTGGCTGATCACCTCGAGAAAATCCAGTCCGCGAAGTCGAGCCGCCCGCCATCGTCTTGAGCCGCCCGCCTCTGCACTCGCCCCCGAAGCCGGGAGTCTCCGCCGGGCAGACCGACGCGGCGCGGAATGGCACGGCGATCAGAACGTCCCTTTGATCCCCATCGTCCACAACGAACCGAAATCAGCGGCGACTTGCCGCAGCCGCGCCACTTGCGGCGTGCTCGGGCCGGCGATCTCGAGTTCATCGTAGGCGTGGGTGAGGTTGCGGAGATTGGCGAAGACCGCCACGCGCTTCCAAAAACGATACTCGACGATCACATCCGTCACGAGGCGCGACTTGCCCCATTGGTAGGTGCCGGGCTCGATGCTCGCACCGGCAGCGGTGGCGCCGCGGCGCGCGCGTCCGCGATAGTTCCAGTTGAGGTGCATCGTTACGCGCTCACGCGTCAGGCTTGTGCCCCAGCTCGCGCTGCGGGGGATGAAGCCCGCGAAGTTGGCCGTGGCGTCGCCGAGCGCACGTTGCGAGCTGAGGTTCCCGAAGACCTGCACGCCGCGCGCCCAGTGCGGCAGAAACGTGAGCGCCTGCTTGTAGTTCGCCGTCACGCCTTGCATCCGCACGCGATCGGTGAGGTTCCGCTCGGTGGCCACGTCGTAGTTGCCGTAGAGCTCGGGATCGAGGCCGTAGTTGCCGAGGAACTCGGCGTCGGGCCGGAACACCGCGGCGGCGAAGAAGTCGCGGAACTCGCGACGGAACGCGCCGACCGTAACCTGCCCCACTCCCTCGAAGTAATACTCGAGCCGCACGTTCACCGTGCGCGCGCGCCAGGGCTTGATCGCGGTATTGTTGACGGTGATACGGTTCGTGTTGGACGACGGCAGCTCCGTGTCGGGCAGGGTGACGCCCCCGGAATATTGGTTAAAATCCGGCCGGCCGATCGACGTGTAGATCGCGGCGCGGGCGACGAGATTTTCACGGACGTTGTAGCTGGCATTAAGGCTCGGGAAAAGGCGGAGGTATTCCTTTTTCACGCTGGTGCCACGGTCGAGATAGGTAAGCTGTGAGACGCCGAGCGCATCGGCGGCGGGCACGATCAGGACCGGCTGCACGCCGGGTTGCGCGGGGTTGCTGTCGATCACGCGGCCGCTCGCATCGCGCCGGTAGTTGCGCGTGGGATCGTTCAGCGGGCCGGACGCGTCGATGTTGGTCTGCTCGGCGCGCACGCCGCCGACGAGCTTGAGGCGGTTGCGGAATAGCGCGAGATCACCCCGCAGGAAGGCGGCCGAGACGATTTCCTCGGCGCGGTTGGAGAGGCTGACCTCGGAGCGGTAGAGCGTGTTGGCGTTGGGCGCGCCGAACTCCGCCGGATTCGTGCGAAGGCGCGCGGCGAGGGCGCCACTGGAGATCCCGTGGATGCGCGGGAAACCGTTCACGAAGATGCGGCGGCCGTGCGTGGGATTGGCGAACGGCAGCGCGAGGTCGTCACTGCCGGCAGTCGTGGTGCTCGCGACCCCGTCGCGGCCGAGATAGGTGTAGGCGGCGCCAAAGCCCCGGCCTTCGCGCTCGACCTGCCGCACATCGAGGCCGGACTTCAGAGTGAAGGGCACGCGCCAGAGGAAATCGCGGCGCGCATTCGCGTAGGCGCTGCGGCGCGTGTCATCGGTCGCACGCATCGAGCCGTTGGCGGCGGTGACGACGTAGTTGCCCACCGAAAACGGATCGAGCGCCTCGCCGGTCGTGCCGTCGGTCACGGTGATCCGACCCGGGCGCTGATAGCCGACGTCCTCGAACGAAACGGTTACGTTGCCGCGGCGCGACGTGGTCGAGCCGAACAGACCGTCCTGCAGATTGCGGGTGCGGTTGAGCGCGCGGGCGTAAGCGGCGCCGGCCTCGGCCTTCCACACTGGGCCGTCGTGCCGCCACGTGAGCGAAGGCATATAACTCCAGTTTTCGCGCAGGCTGCTCGTGGTGCCAAGCTGGGTGAATCCCTGCCCCGCTGCGCCGCGGACCGAGCCGGTGGAAAACTGTCCGGCGAGCACGCGGCCCACATCCCACGTGAGCGTGACGTGATCGATCACGACGTCGAACGACGAGTATTGCAGCCCGAACGCGAGGCGGTCGCGCGGCGTGAGCTTGAAATCAAGCGTGGCGGCGAGCGAGTCGCGCGCGGCTTTGCGGCCCGTGGCCTGCGCCACGTGCGCCGAAAGGTAGGGCTGGCCGATCGGCGTGTTGAGATACGCGCCGGTGTTGTTCGCACCACCGTTGGTCGCGGTGCCGCCGCCGCGCCAGACATTCTGGATCACCGGCGTATCGGTCATGCGCACCGAGCCGCCGCCGGAGAGCGTGAAGCCGAAGCGCTTGTTCACGGGCACGACCCACGAGAAATCGACGCCGGGATGAATTTTTCGGAACGGCGAGCCGCGGTGAAAATCGCGGCCGTTGTTGAGCAGCGAGACGTAGGCGCTGGCGTTGAAGACGGGGCGCGTGCGTTCGAAGGCGCTGCGAGGCACGAGATTTACCGACCCGGCGAGCGCCGCGCCTTCAGATTCCGGCGTAGGCGAGAACGATACCTCAATGCGTGAGAGATTGCTCGTGGAGAAAACGTCCATCGAGTTGCTGCGGCCCGTGCCGCCGTCGCCGCCGCTGCCGATCGGGCTCGCGACACTGAAGCCGCCGATCGTGACGGGCACGTAGGCGGCGGGCACGCCGTCGAGGGAGATTTCGCGCGCGCTGTTCATCGTCACGCCCGGAAGGAATTTCAGGAACTCGGCGACGTTGCCGTCGGGCGAGTCACCAAACTCGTCCACCGAGACGACGTTCTTCATGTTCGGCGCGAAGCGCTGCTCGTTGATGGCGATGGCCGTGCCGCTCATCTCGCGCGAGTCGCCGACGACAAACTCCGCGAGCTTGATCGGCTCGCCCGGGGCCGCGGCGGCGCCGGGGCGGCCCGAACCGGCCAGGGCAAACTCGTGCGTGACGGTCGAGCCCGCGGCGACCGTGACTGGGTGTGTCGTCGTGCCGAGGCCAGTGTAGAACACGCGCACGCGCTGCGCGCCGGCGGACACGCCGCCGAGCCGGAACTGGCCATCGGCATCGGTGAACGTCTCGAGCGCCGTGCCCTCGATGGTAATGCGCGCGAGTTCGAGATTCGCGCCGGTGGCGCGGTTGAAGACGCGGCCCTCGATCACGCCGGTGGGGGTCGCAGAGTCGGCTGCGCAGGTGGAAGCGAGCGTGATGAGCGCTGCGACGAGCACGAGGCGGGTGCGCAGCGTGGCGAGTAGGCCGGGCGAATTCATGGCGGGAGGGGTGGGCCGGGCGACCGCGGGGTCGGGCCGCGCGCGACAGAACCTGTCATGCGGAGAAGCGCGCCCGGGGGCGAGGCGTTTTCGACGCATCGTTGACTCTAGTTGCGCCGCACGACGACGCTCGCGTCATGCGCACCCCACGTCTCGCCCTGCTCGCCGCCGCAGCCGCGTTGCTCGCCCTGTGCCCGCCGCTCCTTTGCGCCGCCACGACCAACGCGCGTCCGCCGAACATCGTGCTGATCCTCGCCGACGATTTCGGCGTCGGTAACATCCGCGCGCACTACCCGGCGAACAAGATCGCGACGCCCGCGCTCGATCGCCTGGTGCGCGACGGTATGAGCTTCACGGATGCGCACAGCGCCTCAGCGGTGTGCACGCCCACGCGCTACGCGCTGCTGACCGGCCGCTACGCGTGGCGCACGCGGCTGCAGGAGTGGGTGCTCGCGGTCTATGAGCCGCCGCTTATCGCCGCAGCACGCGCGACCGTTGCCTCGTTTCTTCGCACACGCGGCTACGCGACTGCGTGCATCGGCAAGTGGCATCTCGGCTGGGAGTGGCCGGGCCCGCAGCCGAGCCGAATGACCGACGTGCAGAACGGCCAGAAAAACCTCGCGTGGGATTTCACGCAGCCGATCCGCTCGGGGCCGACCACGCGGGGCTTCGATTATTATTTCGGACCCGATGTGCCGAATTTCCCGCCGTTCACCTTCATTGAGAACGACCGCATCGTCACCCCGCCGACGGGCCGCTACGCGGTGGATGACGCGCAGGGCGTGGTGCTACCGCGGGCATTTGCCGAAAATCCCGCCGCGCCCGGCTGGCGCTTCGACGAGATCATGCCCGAGCTCACCCGCCGTGCCGTCGCGCACATCCGCGAGCGCACGAAGGAAAAGAAACCGTTCTTCCTCTACTTCCCGGTGACCTCGCCGCACGAGCCAGTCTCGCCCTCTGCGGTGTGGCGCGGGAAGAGCGGCATCGCGCCCGTCGCGGACTTCATCATGGAAACCGACGCGGCCGTGGGCGAGCTCGTGCGCGCGATCGACGAGGCGGGGGCGGGCGCCGATACGCTCGTGATTTTCTCCGCGGACAACGGGCACTCCGGCTACACCGGCTGGAATGAGCTCGTCGCCGCCGGGCACCAGCCGAGCGGACCGTATCGCGGGCGCAAGGGCGACATCTGGGAGGGCGGCCACCGCGTCCCATTGGTTGCACGCTGGACCGGACGCGTGGCCGCGGGCGTTGCGAGCGCGCAGCCGGTGTGTCTCACCGATTTCTTCGCGACCGTCGCGGAGCTGACCGGCGCCGCACTGCCCGCCGCGGCGGCGGAGGATAGCTTCAGCTTCGCCCCCGCGCTGCTTGGCCGCGCGCCGGCCACGCCGCGCCGCCCCGCGCTGATCAATCACTCGAACCCGGGCGAGTTTTGCTACCGCGAAGGCCCGTGGAAGCTCGTGCTCCGCAACCGCGACGTGCTCGCCAAAGCGCGCGGCCAACCGCGACTCACCGAGCTCTACAATCTGGAGACGGACCTCGCCGAGACAAAGGATGTGGCCGCGCAGCACCCAGAGATCGTGCGACGCCTCCGCGCTGCGCTTGACGCCGCGGTCGCGCGCGGCTCTCTCCGCGGCGCGCCGGGCGCAACGAATGACGCCGTGGTGCGTGTCGGCACCACCCAGGATCGCCGGTGGGCTGAGGCCGCGCGGTAGAGCATGCGCCACGGGCGTTCTCATCCACATGTCCAAGCTCGGGACTGTAGGGCCGCATCCTCCGCGGGCCGTCACGCAGCGCCCGTAAATTGTCACGAGGCTCGATTCGATCTCATCCAAGCTAGATTACTTTTGCAGGATCCCGGAACAGAAGCCGCCGCACACGCATCTTTTCTCCCGTGCCTTCCCGCCGGTGCAGACATTTCAGCATTTTCTCGCGACGGGGTTTTCCCCCGAACAGGGGATGGCGGCGTCGCGTTCGCGGCTCTATACTTTGAGTTTTAGTTTTTCGATCCAGTTTCCAACCCCACCCACCATGCTTAACTTGCCCTCGGGCGCGCCCGCAATGTTCGGAGCGCGGACGGCCTCTCGTTCTGGTTCTTTGTTTACCCCCGTCGATTCGCAGCGCGCTGCGTCCGCCTCACCAGGTCGGCAGCGCACGGCTCTTCACCGAGCCGTCATATTCGCGTTGCTCGTGACCGCTGAGAGTCTGGCGCAGACGGCTGCGCCCGCGCCTGCGCCTGATCCGAGCAAGGACGAGCCAATTGAACTGAGCCCCTTCGTCGTCTCATCGACGGTGGAAACAGGTTATCAGGCGACGACCACCCTGGCCGGCACGCGACTCAACACGAGCTTGAAGGATGTCGGTGCGGCAGTGTCTGTTTACACGGCGGAATTTTTAGCGGACATCGGCGTCAACAAAATCGAAGACATCCTGACCTACACCGCCTCCACGGAAGGCGGCGGGCAGAACGGAAATTTTGCGGGGATCGTCGGCGAGAACTCGGCCGAGGTGCGTGACGATCCGTCGAGTGTCAACCGCGTGCGGGCCCTGGCGCAGGCGACCCGCACGCGCGATTTTTTCGCGTCGGACATCCCGGGCGACGGATATAATTTCGATACCGTCACAATCAGTCGCGGCCCCAATGCCATCCTCGCGGGCGTCGGCAGCGCGGGTGGCGTGATCGACGCCGCGCTGCGCAAGGCCACTTTCAAGGACAGCTACCGCATCGTCTCCCGCTTCAGCTCCTACGAGTCCCATCGCGAGGAAGTGCACTTCAACAAGGTCATCATCCCGAAGCGACTCGCGGTCCGCCTGGATCTGCTCAACGACGACACGAACTTCCGCCAGAAGCCCGCGTTCGCGAAGGACCAGCGCCTCTACGCCGCGCTCAACTACCGCGTCCTCGAGCCGCAGCGGAACTCATTCCTCGGCCGCGGCACGTTCCGCGCGAATTTCGAAAAAGGTAAGATCGATGGCGTGCCGCCCGACCCGATCACGCCGACCTTCACCGTCGGCAACTGGTTCAACGCAATCACTCCGAAGTGGAAATATGACGGCGCCCGCCAGTTGGTGCAAAACTCCGCCGGCGCCACGGTCACGGGCCCCGGGACGGGGATCATCCAGGGCTTCCCGCTCTACAACCAATTGGCGCTCGTCTATGCGAACCCGAGTTCCGCGAACCCCGGCGTGGGCCTCACCGGTAGCCTCGCCAGTGTGCAGGGCTTTCAGGGCACCATCGCCGCGACCCTGCCCGGCAGCCCGGGTGGCGCCCTGCGCTCCACCGGCGATGCGAATCGCCTCCGTGCGGGCTATGTCCGCACGCACCTCAGTGATCCGCAGATCTTCAACTTCTACGACAACCTGCTCACCGGGGTATTCGATCACCGCGATCAACGCTTCACCGCGTCCGACTTCCGCTACGAGCAGTTGTTCATGGGTGGCAAAGCCGGCATGGAACTGGCCTACAACGACCAGACCTTCACCCGTCGCCGGGACTTTCCCATTCCCGGCTCCGGCAACGACGAGGGCATCCTGGTCGACGTCAACGCGGTCCTCAGCGTGCGCTCGGCTGAATTCCCGCTCGGCATCCCGAACCCGAACTTCGGCCGGCCGTTCGTCAGCACCCCGGATGTTTTCCGCGATCAGATGAATCGCACTCAGCGCGAGTCCTATCAGTTGACCGCGTTTTTCAAACACGACTTCAACCGCAGCGACTCGAAGGTCATGCGGCATTTCGGTCGCCACACGCTCTCGTCCCTCCTGTTCAAAACGAAAATCGAGCGCTTCAACCGCACGTATTCCAGCACGTGGGATCCGTCCGGGCCGCTCAATCCCCAATCCATTCTGGCCGGGGCGCTGCCCGGAACTTTCGGCACCCAAGTCAACGGCTGGTTCTATCTTGGCCCGTCGCTGCTGAACACCAACAGCGTTCAGGATGTCCGCCTCCAGCCGATCACGAGTGGCCGTCCGCAATACGGCCAGACTTACACGCTGCAGGTTTACGATCCCGTCAGCCGTTCGTTCGTCACCGGCACCTCCAAGCCGCTGCGCATCCTCAGCCGGGTCGTGGACCAAAGGGAGGACCTGCGCTCCACGGCCTTCGCGCTTCAGAGCCACTGGCTCAAAGATCATGTCGTAACGGTCGTCGGCTGGCGCGAGGATATCGACGAGGCGTTCACTTCCCTCACGCCCCCGAGGCTCGCCAATGGCAACTTGGACGAGTCCCGAATCAACTTCCAACCCGCCGTCGCGCAGGGGAAGCGCAGCTGGACCAAGAGCGTCGTCGGCCGGCTGCCGATCAAGCTGCCGGGCGAAACGGAAATGCGTGCGTTTTGGAACGCGTCGGGTAATTTCAATCCCGTCGGTCAGCGGCGCAACAGCTGGAATGAGGAACTCGGTTCACCCTCGGCCGACACGGAGGAATATGGGGTCTCGTTCAACGCCTTTCGCGGAAAACTCGACCTGCGGATCAACCGATACAAAACGCGCATCAAGGCCGATTCCGTCGGTGGCGTGGGCAATCCTTACAACTATATCAGCGCGATGATCGGCCGCCTGCTCGCCGCCCGGGACGCCGGCCTCAGTCCCGAAAACTTTAACTATACCCATCCCAGCTTCCGGACTTTCAGCGACGTCGCGCTGGCCCTCTACGAGACAATCCCGTCCCGCCTCCGGACCAACATCGGCGCCGACAAAAACTTCAATCCCCGCTTCACCGGCAGCGGCGCCGCGCTGCAATGGGTGCCGGATAGCATCACGAATCTCTCCTCGACGAGTGACACCGAGTCCACGGGCACGGAGTTCGAGGCGATCGTCAACCCCACGAAAAACTGGCGCGTTTCGCTCAGCGTCGCGAAGAACGAGGCCGTCAAGGCCAACGTGGCCATTGAGGAACTCGCCTTCGCCGAGGCGTGGAAGCGCAATCTCGACACGATGTATAACGGCGCTCTGCTGCCCGGCTCGCGCAATCCCGCCTCGGGCGAACTGCTCAACTTCTATTCGCAATACGTGAGCGAGACGCTCCCCTCGATTCGCACCGCCGCCGCGCTGTCCGGTGCCGCCACGCCGGAAATCCGGAAGTGGCGCGCCAATTTCGTGACGCGCTACGATTTCCGCGAGGGCTTCCTGCGGGGCTTTAACATCGGAGGCGCGCTCCGCTGGCAGGACAGAATCGGGATCGGCTATCCTTTTGTGACCAATGCCACGGGGCAATCCGTCGCGGACATCACGCGCCCGTTTTGGGGGCCGGGCAGCACGACGGTCGACGTGAGCGCGGGCTACATGCGGAAGATCGCAATTTTTGGCCGCCCGATCACCTGGAACGTCGGGCTGAACGTGCGCAATCTCAACGCCAAGGATCAGGTGATCCCGATCGCCGCGAACGCCGATGGGACCTGGGGCACCTTCCTCATCCCGCCCGAGCGTCAGTGGGCGTTGACGAACGCGTTCTCGTTCTGACCCGTCGGAAAATCACCATCAAGGCAGCGAACCGGTCGCGCCCGGAGGTCGCGACGCTACCCAGGAAAGCCCAAATCTTTTGAGCCCTCGGTATGGGGGGAGAAAAGGAAAAGCGAAGAGGCGGATCAGGGCTGGCGGGAAGCGACCTTGGTTTTGAGAAGATCGATCGGGGCGTCGTTGGGTTGGCGCGGGCCGGGCGTGCTGCGGCCCTCGGCGACGTAACGCTCAAGCAGCGCGGTGAGGCGGGCGACGATGGCAGGTTTGGCGGCGGCGACGTTGCGGGACTCGGCGAGATCGCGGTCGAAATCGTAGAGTTGAACTTCGGGCAGACCGGCAGTGCGCGCGGCGTCGTCGCCGGGTTTGCCCCAGCCGCCTGAGCCGGGACCGAGGAGGAGTTTCCAAGGGCCTTGACGAATCGAAAATTTACCCTCGATCGAGTGGTGCACGACGGCTTCGCGCCGTGGGGCGCGCCCGGTGCCGCGGAGCGCCGGCAAGAAGCTCTCGCTGTCTTCCCCGGCGGTGGCGGGAAGCTTCGCGTCGAGGAGTTCGGCGCACGTGGCGAGCAAATCGGTGTGACAGATGACCTGAGCGCTCGTGGTGCCGGCGGCGATACGGCCGGGCCAGCGGACGATGAATGGCACGCGGTGGCCGCCTTCCCAACTGTCTGCCTTGTAGCCGCGGAATTGCGCGCTGGCGAAGTGGCCCTGCTTTTCGAGGCCGGGTGTATCGGCCTGCGGCGAGCAGCCGTTGTCGGCGGTGAAGATGACGAGCGTGTTGGCGGCGAGACCGTGTTCGTCGAGGGCGGCGAGGATTTTTCCGACGACGGCGTCGGTCTGCATCGTGAAATCGGCGTAGGCGCCAAGGCCGCTTTTGCCCTGCCACTCGGGCGTCGGGAGAATCGGCGTGTGCGGCGACGTGAGCGGGACGTAGAGGAAAAACGGTTTCCCTGATTTCGCGGCGGCGGCGCGTTCGGCGATGTAGCCGACGGCCTGCCGCTCGAGGCGCGGGAGCATCTCGATGGGCGGGAGATTTTCGACGACGCGGTCGTTTTCGATCAGGCCGGACATGGTGCGGGCGTTGGAGCAGCCCCAGAAATAATCGAAGCCGCGCGTGATCGGGCCGCCGATGATGCGCGACCCGACGGGCAGGCCGGCGTCGCCCATCTTGGATTTGTTTTTCTTGGCGCCGGCGGGCGGGTTCGCGGCCGTGGTAGGGGCGGGCGCCGGCGCGGCGGGACGCTCCGAGAGGAAGCCGAGGTGCCACTTCCCGATCGCGGCGGTGGCGTAGCCGTGCTCCCGGAGAAACGCCGGCACGGTGAGGCGGCCTTCGGCGATGAGCGGCGGATCGTCGGTGCCGTCGAGCACGCCGCGTTGCAGACGGGTGCGCCACGCGTAGCGGCCCGTGAGCAGGCCGTAACGCGTGGGCGTGCAGACGGAGGAGCCGCTGTGCGCATCGGTGAACGTCATGCCCTGCGCGGCAAGGCGGTCGAGGTGCGGGGTCTTGATCTTTCCGCGCGCAGGATTGAGCGCCTGCACATCGCCGTAGCCCAAATCGTCGGCGAGGATGTAGACGATGTTGGGCTTCGGCGCGGGAACAGCTGCAAACGTAGAGACGGAGAGAAGAAGAGAAAGGGGGACGAGGAGAAGAGAGTGGAGGCTGCGCATAGGGCAAAAGACGGACGGTGAGGAGGCGGAAAGCCGAAGCGAGGAACGGAAAGGACAGCCGCAGCGGGCGGGCATCAGCCCTTGGCTTTCTTTTTTGCTCCCGGGGCGGGCGTGGGTGGCGGCGTGAGGCCGTCGGTCGGTTGGTTCCAGAGGCGCCACGGATCGTTGAGGCGGCGCATCTCGGCGAGAAGCAACCCCTCCATCTCGGCGAGCTTCGCGGCGTGGCGCGGGTCGGTGGCGAGGTTGCGCTGGTGGGCGGCGGGCTTGACGCCGGTGAGCGTCACGAGCGCGGGAGCGTGATGCTGCTCGAGGAACTCGTGCGGATTTTCGCGGAGATTAAAGAGCTGAGTCTCACGCACGCTGCCGCCGAGCACGTCGAACTTCACGAGCTTCCAGTCGCCCCGTTTGACGCTGCGCATGCCGGGCTTGGTGCCGCCGTTGTAAACGCCGTAAAGTGTGTCGCGCACGGCGGGCGTCTTACCTTCGAGCACGGGCCGGAGGCTCAGGCCCTCGTTGCTCGCGGGGGCGGCGACGCCGGCGAAATCGCAGAGCGTGGCGAGCACGTCGAGCAGGTAGGCGTTACCCTCGGCGCGCGTGCCGGGCTTGATGCCTGGGCCTTTCGCGATGAAGGGGACGCGCCAGGTGTGCTCGTAGAGATTCTGTTTCCCCTGCAGGCCGTGGCGCCCGATGGCCATCCCGTGATCGGCGGTGTAGATAATGTAGGTATTAGCGAGCTCGCCCATGGCTTCGAGTTTGGCGAGGACGCGCCCGATCTCGACGTCGATGGCTTCGGAGCAAGCGAACTGGCGGCCGATTTCGTTGCGGATCGTGCGCTCGTCGCGCCGCTCCCAGACGCCGCTCACGGACACTTCGTCGCGGAGATCGGGATGACCGTGGGGAAACGGATGGGCGGGCAGATAGTTGTCGGGTAACGCCGGTTGTTTGGGATGCGACGGCGGCGGCGTGGTCGGATCGGTGTGGTTTGTCGCGCCATACTTCGCGAGCAAGTCGGGTTTGCCGTCGCGGGTGTCATGCGGATGGGAAAAGCCGAAATGGATGAGAAAGGGATCGCGGTCCTGCGTGGCCTCGCGGTTTTTGAGATAGGCAAGGACCTGTTCGCCGTGCCAGGCGCTGCCGGTCTCGTCGGAGCCGCCGCGTTTGGTGGCGTCCTTGCGGACCGTGAAGAGCTTGTTGGCGGCCTCGTAGCTGTTGCCCAGCTTGCAGGTGCGCATGGTGTCGTAGCCGGCGCGATTGAAGACGGCGGGGATGGTGTTCTGCTCGAGATTCGGCGGGCAATGCGCACCCGCGCCCGGACCGATCGGCAAGTGCCACACGGTGCGCCCGCTCATGATCATGTGTCGCGAGGGCGTGCACACCGCGCCGCTGAACGACCCCATGTGATACGCCCCGTCGAGCACCATGCCCTGCGCGGCGAGGCGATCGTGGTGGGGCGTGTGCAGTGGGGATTTCGGATTGTAGACCTTCAGGTCGAACGGCGACTGATCGTCGACGAGGATGAACAGGATGTTCGGCCGGCGCGGCTCGGCGGCAGC
>JANPIT010000051.1:0-1726 GCA_031425115.1 Opitutaceae bacterium
GGCAAAGGTGCGCGCCGACAAGGAGCGAGAGGCGCGCGACGGGCATGATGGCACGTGGGTCGCGCATCCTGGATTGGTGCAGACGGCGATCGATGCCTTCGCGGTGCACATGCGCGGGCCGAATAACCTCAAGGTCTTCCATGATCAGAAAGTCACCGCGGCCATGCTGCTGGAGCCGCTGCGCGGACCGATCACGGAGAACGGCGTGCGTTGGAATCTGCACGTGGGCGTGCGCTATTTGGAAGCGTGGCTGGGTGGCTCGGGCGCCGAGCCGATTCACAATTTGATGGAAGATCTGGCGACCGCGGAAATCTCGCGCTCACAATTGTGGCAATGGCTGCGTTTTGGCGCGAAGCTCGACGATGGGCGCGCCATCACGGGCGAGTTGTATGACGCCTTGCTCGTCGAGGAGCTGAAGAAGATCCGCGCAGATTACGGCGATGCGCGTTACGACGGCGGGCATTTCAAGAATGCCGTGGAGCTGTTCATGCGGATGTCGAAGAGCGCGCAGTTCGACGAGTTTTTGTCGCTGCCGGCGTATGAATTGTTGAGTTGAAGAGATGAAATGTGGAAAGCTGGAAAGCAGGAAACGGCAGGACGAATCATTCCAACTTTCCAGCCTCTCACATTTCTGCGATGCCGACTGTCCTTGAGTTAAACCGGCTTTCTGAATCGGAATTCACCGCCGTTCTCGGCCACTTGTTTGAACATTCGCCGTGGGTGGCGGCGGAGGCGTGGAGCGGACGGCCGTTTCGCGATGCGGCGCACTTGCACCGCGAACTGTGCGCCGCGATGCGCGCAGCACCGCGCGAGCGGCAGCTGGCCCTGATCCAGGCGCACCCCGATCTCGCGGGCCGGCTCGCGCAGCAACGGAAGCTCACGGCGGAGTCGACGCGTGAACAAGCGAGTGCGGGACTCAACGCATTGAGCGCGGAGGAGCTGGCGAGTTTCCAGCAGCTCAACGACGCTTATCTCGCGCGCTTTGGTTTCCCGTTCATCATCTGCGCGCGCTTGAACGCGAAAGATGCCATCGTCGCTGCGATGCAGGCGCGGGGGAGCAATTCGCCCGAGCAGGAGTTTCAGACTGCGCTCGGTGAAATTGAGAAGATCGCGCGGATTCGACTCGGCGATGTTTTGACGATAGTAGGAGCCCACGGAGCACACTGAACACACAGAAGAGACGGAATTTCTTCCGTGTCTTCCGTGTGTTCTGTGGGCAATTCTCCTGCATGCCTGCCAAGCTCAGCACTCACGTCCTCGACCTCACCATTGGCGCGCCGGCTGCCGGGATGGAGATCGAGCTTTGGAGTCTCACCGAAACGCCGACGCGGTTGATGGTGGTCGTCACGAACGCCGATGGCCGCACGGATGCGCCGTTATTGACCGGCGCGGATTTGCGACTCGGCGACTACCAACTCGTCTTCAAGATCCAGGACTATTTCGCCACGCGCGGCGTGAGTGCGACGTTCTTCGTTACGCGGCGGTTTTCTTCCGCGTGGAAGATCCGAACGGTTCCTACCACGTGCCACTGCTCGTCACGCCGTGGGCCTATAGCACGTATCGGGGAAGCTGAGACCGATGTCACAGACTGCCTGCCGCGAACTTGTCCGTCGACTCGACACCCTTGGCCGAATCTCGGACGAGCGGGGGAAGCTCACGCGCACGTTTTTGTCGCCGGCGATGCGGCGGGCGAACACGCAGGTCGCGGCCTGGATGCGCGCCGCGG
>JANPIT010000052.1:0-8728 GCA_031425115.1 Opitutaceae bacterium
GGGGCGCCCCCGCGCCTATTAAGGGCCGCCGGTGGAGCGGGGGGGCGGGGGCGGCGTTTGGGGTTTTTCCGGGGGGGGGGGCGCCGGGGCACCACGCTCGCGCGGCGCATGCGGCGGAAATCGCGGTCAGGCCGAGCGCCAGAGACGCGAGCGAGATCGGAATCGACGTGAGCTGCAGCGCGAGAACCGTCGCGTAGAGCGCGACGGCGGAACCGGCGAACGAGGTGGCAACTGTGCGCGGAAGGCACAGCGCCCCCATCAGTGCGGCGCCGGGCGCGAGCAGGCCCGCCAGGAGGAGAAGGAATTTCGCGGCGGCCCAGAACAGCGCAAGCGCGTCCATCGCTCGTTCGATTGCGCGGCCGACGCCTACGCGGCGGCGTTCGCCACTTCGCGGCCTTTTTCAGTTTTCAAGCGGAGCTGCCCGCACGCCGCGTCGATGTCGTGGCCTTTTTCACGGCGGAGCGTCACCGAGATCCGTGCGGCACGCAGCACGTCGGCGAAGCGTTCCTGACGCGTGATACTCGGGCGTTTCCACGGGAGGCCCTCGACGGTGTTGTAGGGAATCAAGTTCACGTGCGCGTGCAGGTCGCGCGCGATGTCGCGCAGCTTTTCGGCCTGTTGCAGCGAGTCGTTTACCTCTTCGATGAGGATGAACTCGAGCGTGACCATGCGGCCGTGTTTCTCGGAGAACGCGCGCACGGCCGGGATGAGCTTCGCCAGCGGGAACGCTTTGTTCACCGGCATGATTTTTTCGCGCACTTCATCGGTCGCGCCGTGCAACGAGATCGCCAGTCGAAAGCCGAGCTCTTCGTCGGCGAGCTTCAGGATTTTCGGGACGAGGCCGCTGGTTGAAATCGTGATGCGCCGGGCGCCGAAACCCAGGCCCCAGTCGGCGTTCACGATCGTGAGCGCGAGGAGGAGTTGGTCGTAGTTGGCGAGCGGTTCGCCCATCCCCATCACCACGATGTTGTCGAACGACGCGAGCTCCATGCGGGCGCGGGGCGTGCGCGCGTCCTCGCGGTAGCAGACGTGAAGGAGCTGGGCGACAATCTCGCCGGCGTTGAGATCCCGTTTGAGGCCGGCGAGTCCGCTGGCGCAAAACACGCAGCCCATCGCGCAGCCTACTTGGGTGGAAATGCAGATCGTCTTGCGCGAGTGCTCGATGCCGACGCCTTCCTGGGGCGCGCGGATGATGACGGTCTCAATCAGCGATTGATCGCGCAGCTCGAGCAGCAGCTTGTCGGTCACATCCTCGGATTGCTTGTTGAGCACGAGGGACGCGGGCATAAAATCGAACGTCGCCGCCAGCCACGCGCGCAGCGGCTTGGAAAGGTTGGTCATGTCGTCCCACGCGCGGGCGCGTTTTTTATAGAGCCAGTCGAGGATCTGCTTCGCGCGGAACGCCGGCTCGCCCTGCGCGCGGAGTTTCTCCGTGAGCGAATCGAGGGTCTCGCCGGTGAGCGGCGGCAGGGCAGGCGTAAATTTCATGAGACGGCGACAAGCGTGGCGGCGTGCGGCGCGCGGTGCAAGCGGGCACACGGCGCGCGAATACAGGGATTGATCGAGCGCCGGCGCTTGCTACACCCAATCCACCCCATGAAACGTCTTCTGCCCCTGCTCGCGACTGTCGTCGTGCTTCCCCTCCTCGCCATGGCTGCCGAAAAAACTCCCGCTGTCTTTAATGGAAAAATCGAGCGCTTCGATCCGGCGTTCGATCAACTGGTCGCGGCCGACGCGAAAATCGAAAAACTCGCCGAAGGCTTCACGTGGTCGGAGGGGCCGGTGTGGCTGAACAACGAGCTGATTTTTTCGGACGTGCCACAAAACACGGCTTACCGGTGGAAGGCGGGGATGACGAAGGCCGAAGTGTTTTTGAAACCGAGCGGACTGCTTACGCCGCAGCCAGGATTTCGCGAGCCGGGCAGTAACGGACTGACGCGCGATGCGCAGGGGCGCTTGCTGTTGTGTCAGCACGGGGAGCGGCGCGTGGCGCGTTACGAGAACGGCAAGTTCACGGCGCTCGCGGAGCGTTGGGAGGGCAAGCGCTTCAACAGCCCCAACGATCTGGCGGTGCGGAAAAACGGGGAAATCTATTTCACGGACCCATCGTATGGGTTGGAGGGAATCAATAATTCGCCGCTCAAGGAAATACCGTTCAACGGCGTGTATCGGCTCGGCACGGACGGGAAGGTCACGCTCCTCACGAAGGACCTGACGTTTCCCAACGGCATCGCGTTTTCGCCCGACGAGAAAAATTCTGTATGTCGGAGTGAGTGATTCGAAGGCGACGCGGTTGGTGGCCTACGACGTGAAGCCTGACGGCACACTCGCGAATGAGCGGACGTTTTACGATGCGCAGCCGCTCCTGAAAGACGGCAATCGCGGATTGGTAGACGGGCTAAAAATTGATCGCGCCGGCAATGTGTGGAGCAGCGGGCCCGGGGGAATCCTCGTGCTCTCGCCGGCCGGAAAACTACTCGGGCGGATCAACACTGGCCAGCCGACGGCGAACTGCGGTTGGGGTGACGACGGCAGCACCCTCTACATCACGGCGAACATGTTTCTGGTGCGCGTGAAGACGAAGACGAAGGGGGCGGGGTGGTGACGGAAAGCCAAGAGCTGAGAGGCTAGAGCTGAGAGCGAAACTGATTTCTGCTCTTAGCTCTGAGCTCCAGACGCTTCAGGGCGCCAGCACGCGCACGAGCCACTTGTGCGCGAGCGTCATCGATTCGGGGTTCACCTTGTGTCCGGTCTTGGGCTGGACGATGAGCGTGAATTTGTCCTCCGCGCCGGCGGCGCGGTAGGCGGCGCGAGCGGCGTCGGCGCACTCCTGCAAACCCGGGATTGGCGTGCGCGCATCAATCTCGCCGTTGATGGCGAGGAACGGGCGCGGGGCAATCAACGGGAGCATCGCGGGACCGTCGAACTCGCCGGTGATTCCGGGTGCGACGCGATCGTAGAATCTGCGGACGAAGGCGGCGTCGGGCTGTGCGACGCCGGAGGATTTGGCTGCGGCGTCGAACGCGGTCTGCACTGTGCCGATGCGCGATTGCCAGGAGTTGTTTTCCATCGCCCAGCGGAAGCTTTGCACACCGATGCAGGAGACGGCGGCGGCGACCCGAGGGTCGGCGGCCGCGGTCAGATAGGTTTCGATGCCGCCCTTGGAGAAGCCCCACAGGCCAATGCGGCGGGCGTCCACGTCGGCGCGGGTCGCAAGGTAATCGATCAACCGCATCACGTCCCACGCCGTGTCGTAGAAAAACGGATACTCCTGGCCCGGTGCATCGAAGGCGCGGCCGATCGCGGCCACGTATTCGGTGGACTTGGCGGCTTTGCCACCCTTGGCGCGGGCGCCGTGATAGCGGCCGTCGATCGCGACGCCGATGAAGCCGGCGCGGGCGAGTTCGACGAGGAGCGTGCGCTGGCCCTCCTTGTTGCCGCCGGTGCCGTGCAGATTGATCACGACGGCCCGGCGGCCGGGGGCGGAGGCCGCGGGTTTGATCAGGATGCCGGGCACGCGGTTGTGGGCGTCGGCGGAAAAGCTGAAGGCGATTTCGACGAGACCGTCTTTCTCAACGGGCGGGGCGGCTTCAGGAGCGAGGGCAACGCGGGGACGCTCGATGAGTTTGAGAAACGCCGCGCGCGAATCAGCGGCGGGCGCGGCGCAGGCGAGCAGCAGGGCGAGGACGGCGAGGGGGAGCCGAAACATAATGCGCGAGGCAACACGCACGGGCGGACGAGCGCAAGCGGGGAGGGCGGTGCGGGGTGTGCCCCCGCCACGCTGCCTTTGCAGACCACTCGCTGGCGCTCTTAGCTACGAATTCGTGACCGACCGCTCAAGCTCGTGGCTACGAGCGTGAGCGAGTGAGCATTTACTTTTTGGTCAGTGCCCGATTGAGCGCGCTGACGATCGCCTTGATTGAGGCGAGTTCGATGTTGGTATCGATGCCGGCGCCGTAGAGCGTCTGGTTTCGCTCCGTCTTGATCTGAATATAACTCACGGCGCGCGCCTCGGAGCCTTTGCCAAGCGAGTGCTCGGCGTAGGAAAGGACTTCGAATTTCGGCAGCGGGGTCGAGCGGAGCGCATGCGTGAAGGCATCGATCGGGCCGTTGCCATCGCCAGTGAGCGCGTGGGCGGCGCCATCGATCGTGATGGCGGCGTCACATCGCACGGCGCGGTCGCGCTCGGTCGTCTTGAATTGTTGCAGCACGAGGGGCGCAGACCGATCGAGGTATTCGCGGCGGAAGGCGTCGTGAATTTCCTGGGCGGAGAGTTCGGTGCCTTTGGCGTCGGCGACGTCGTTGATGATTTTGCCGATTTCCTTGTGCATGAGTTTCGGCAGGGCGTAGCCGAATTCATGTTCGAGGACGTAAGCGACGCCGCCTTTGCCGGATTGGGAATTGATCCGGATGATCGCCTTGTAGCTGCGGCCGATGTCGGCGGGATCGATCGGAATGTAGAGCACGTCCCACGGCTCATTCGGTTTCTGCACCGCCCAGGATTTCTTGATCGCATCCTGGTGCGAACCGCTGAACGCCGTGAACGTGAGCTCGCCGGCGTAAGGTGCGCGCGCGGGGACTTCGAGGCGCGTGGTGCGCTCGTAGATTTCGCGGATTTCGTTGATGTTCGAAAAATCCAGACCTGGAGCGATGCCGTGGGTGTAGAGGTTCAGCGCAACGGTCACGATATCGAGGTTGCCGGTGCGCTCGCCGTTGCCGAAGAGGGTGCCTTCGACGCGATCCGCGCCGGCCAGTAACGCCAACTCGGTCGCGGCGATGCCCGTGCCCCGGTCATTGTGCGTGTGCAAAGAAATGAGCGTCGCCTCGCGCCGGGTGAGGTGCGTGCTCATCCACTCGATCTGATCAGCATGCACGTTGGGCGTGGCGTATTCGACCGTCGCGGGGAGATTGAGGATGATCTTGTCCGTGCGCGTCGGCTGCCAGACGTCCGTGACGGCTTCGCAAATCTCCAACGCGAACTCGAGCTCGGTGCTCGTGAAGCTCTCGGGCGAATATTCGAAGCGCAGTTTGGTGCCAGCGGCGATGAGCGGTTGGGCATGGTGTTTCACCCATGCGGTGCCTTGCGTGGCGATCTTCACGATGTCGGCCCGGGTGGCATTGAAGACATGCTTCCGTTGTGCGGGCGACGTCGAGTTGTAGAGATGGAAAATGGCGTTCTTCGCGCCGCGCATCGCCTCGAAGCTACGCGTGATGAGTTCCTCGCGGCATTGGCAGAGGATCTGAATCGCGACCCCGTCCGGGATGCGGTTTTCCTCGATCAAGCGCCGGCAGAAATCGAACTCGATCTGGGAAGCGCTGGGGAAGCCGACTTCGATTTCTTTAAAACCGATGCGCACGAGCATGTCGAAATACTCGAGCTTTTCCTCGACGCTCATGGGTTGGGCGAGAGCCTGGTTGCCGTCGCGGAGGTCGACACTGCACCAGATGGGCGCATGCGAAAGGGTGCGGTTGGGCCACTGGCGCTGAGGCAGATGAACCGGCGGGAAAGGCCGGTATTTCGAAATGGGGGCAGATTGCATGATCGAAAAATTCGACTGACGAAACTGTAAGGAAGTGAGTTTGGCGAAGGTTCTCCGGCTCGAGCCGGGAGCCGCAAGGGTGCGCCTAGAGTAAGGCGACAGGTAAGTTCAGGCCTACGCACGACCCGCCGCTAGCGGCGCCCTCAGAGGTCGTGCGCGTTCGTAAGTCGAAGGAGAGCCTGCAGCAAAACTCGCATCAGCAAGGCTGCTGGTATCGGCGCGCCAAACTAAAAGTCAAGGGTCGCTTCCGCTCGTGAACTCACCGCTGTAACCCGTTTGGACAAGGCACGTCTTGCGTGACGTGCATGTCCTTGCCTCCATTCGCTTATGCCTGACGAAGCAGCCCCGGCGTTCGATCTGGCTGGCTGCCTCGACCGGGTTCGCCAGCGGGATCAGGCGGCTGCACGCGACTTGGTCGATCACCTTTACCCGTTGGTTATCCGGATCGTGCGTTCCCACCTGCCCCGTCGGGTCGCCGAAGAAGACCTCGCTCAAGAGGTGTTCATGAAGATGTTCACGCGCCTGGCACAATTTCAGGGGGCGGTCCCCTTTCCCCACTGGGTGTCGCGCATCGCAGTGACGACCTGCATCGACCATTTGCGGGCGCAAAAGCGGCGGCCGGAGTTCCGCTGGGCCGATCTGTCCGAGAATGAGGCGGACGTGCTGGATGCCGTCATGACCAATGAGAACGACGTCCAGGCCAACGACGCCATGGCGGCTCACGAACTCGTGCACAAGCTGCTCGGTCAGCTCAAGCCGGACGATCAACTGGTGATCCGGCTCCTTGATCTGGAGCAGAAAACAATCGCGGAAATCGCGGCGCTGACCGGTTGGAACCAGTCCCTCATCAAAGTCCGCGCCTTTCGCGCGAGACGAAAGTTGCAGAAGCTATTTCAAGAACTACAACGCAAAGAACGCTCATGAATCAGAACCTCAATAACCCGCGGGATCCGTGGACGCGCCTGACGGCGGCGGCTCGCACAGCGAGCGATGATCGCACCGCATGTGCCCCCTATGGCTTCGCGACGCGCGTCGTTGCACTCGCACTGAGCCACGAACGCACCGGCGTCTCGCTCTTCGAACGATTCGCCCTGCGCGCCGTCGGCGTGGCGGGCCTGTTGGCTCTGGGCAGCGTGGCTATGAATTATGGCGAGATGACCGGTCATCCCGCGAGCGGACCGGTAACTGCGTTTGCGAGCGTGGACGAAGTCCTGCTGCCGACCACGGACGCCGTCGCGATCGTCCTCGATATCGCCGACTAACGCGCGCCACGCGGATGGACAAGCCTTGGAAGGTTATCTTCGCATTTGTCGGCGTGTTCATCGCCGGGGCGGTTTTCGGTGGACTGTTTACACTGCGAGCTTCGGCGAAGCGATTTGCGGGTGAACTCGCGGCGAGCCGGGCAGCCACGCCCGCGCCGGTCGTGGTGGTCAAGGAGTCTTCGACCGCCGCACCGGCGGCTCAAGTTCCTGCTACGACTGCAGCCGCTGCCACTCCGGTGGTTGCGCCGCAGCCCGCGAAAGCCGCGCCGACCCCGCAGGATCGAAACGTGATGGTGGTCATGCGCCAGTTGGTGCAGCAGGTGAGTCCCACGGCGGAGCAGCAAAAAGCAATGCGCACGATCGTGGCGCGAGCGAACGAAGATTTGCAGCGGCTGCAGCGCGAACATTGGCAGGACACGACGCGCGTGACCGAGCGGATGTATGAGGATTTAGGTGCCGTGTTGTCCCCAGAGCAGCGCACGCAGCTCGAAAAAATGCGGCAGGCGATGCTCGAGCGCGTGCGTAACGCGAAGGAAAAGCAGCGTCTTGAAACGCAGGCCCGCGCGACGGCGCGTCCGCCCGCCGGTCAGCCAGGGACTAGTCGCAAGGCGGGGTTGCCCGAGGCGGCGAACCCGGGGCCTTGAAGAAATTTTATTAGGAGTTGCGCCGCGGAAAGTGCGGCACATGGTTCGCGCCGGCCAGGTGCCATGCATGAGCAGGCGCGTGAACTCCGCCAGGACCGGAAGGTAGCAACGGTAACGACGTTCTCTTAGTGCCGTGGAGTGCCTGGCCACTTTTTTTCGCCGCGCGAGGCGCGGCAAGCGATTGAGAGTTGAAGGTTGAAAGTTGAAAGACGCGCGACTGTCTCGGCGGCGATCGTTGCGCGACTTCTGGCTGGTCGTCCTTCAACTTTCACCTTTCAACTTTCAACCCTGCCTTGTCTTCCACCTACCAAGTCATTGCGCGCAAGTGGCGGCCTCAGACGTTTGATGACGTCGTCGGTCAGGATCACGTGGTGCGCACGTTGAAGAATGCGATCACGCGGCAGCGAATCGCGCACGCGTACCTGTTCGTCGGCCCTCGTGGAACGGGCAAGACCTCGATGGCGCGCATCTTTGCCAAGGCGCTGAACTGCACAGATGGGCCGAAGGCTGATTTCGATGTCAACGATCCGGCCTGCAAAGCGATTGCCGAGGGTTCGCATCTGGACGTCATCGAAATCGATGGGGCTTCCAACAACGGCGTCGATCAGGTCCGCGATCTCCGCGAGACCGTGCGTTACGCGCCGGCGCAAGGGAAGTTCAAGGTCTACATTATCGACGAGGTCCACATGCTCTCAGCGGCCGCTTTCAATGCGCTGTTGAAGACGCTCGAGGAGCCGCCGGCCCACGTGAAGTTCGTGTTTGCGACCACGGACCCGCAGAAGGTGCTGCCGACGATTATTTCGCGGTGTCAGCGTTTTGATCTGAAGCCGATTCCGCCGGAGCTTATTCTTGAGCGGCTGAGGCGGATCGCCGTGGACGAAAAAATCAAGGTGAGCGATAACGCGCTGGCGTGTATCGCGCGTTTGGCCGATGGCGGCATGCGCGACGCGCAGTCGATCTTTGACCAGATGATTTCGTTTTGCGGCGCGGAGATTTCCGAACCGGATGTTTTGGACGTTTATGGATTGGTCGCCGGCGAGACGATCAGCGAACTCGCCGGAGCGCTAGCCAAGGCGGACCACCGGAGGATCATCGCGATTGTCGACGAATGCGACGCTGCCGGGCGTGATCTTGTGCGCTTGCTGATTGACCTCCAGGCGTTGGTTCGCACGGCGCTGCTCGACTCAATTGCGCAAGGCGGCAAGACCGGGCAGCTCGGCGGGGCGACGATGACCACGGAGCAGCTCACGCGCATGCTCGATGGCCTGCGCGAAGGCGAGGG
>JANPIT010000053.1:0-3115 GCA_031425115.1 Opitutaceae bacterium
CTGTCGTAGAATACTTCGCGCACCTTTTCGATGGCCGCGAGTTCGTGGAAGGATTTCAGCGACCGCCCCGGAATCTCGTAAGGGATCGGACTCATATCGTAGGTCGGCTGCACGGCGGTGGTGTAAACGTGGCCTCGTTTCATCCAACCGAGCAGCGCATCCGTGAGCGCCTCCGCGTCTGGCTTCAAGATGCCCCAATTCAAAAACAAACCCGTCAACACCTGCGCGTCCGCGCGGGGCAACGAGATCTTTCCGCTCTCATCGTCGAACACGATTTCCACCGTGCGTCCGTCCGACGGAGTATAGCCCGCGAACTCGAGCGGGTTGGTCCAGCCTTCGGCCGGGCTGCGGAGACCGTTGCCTACTTCGCGAAATTCTTCGAGCACGCCCAGGGTCACCTCGAGGGCGGAATACGCCTCCATCCGCAGACGGCGGGTGAGCGCCTCGCGCTGGTCCACCAATAGATCGACCGTCGCCTTTTCCATGAATGCGACCATCGCGAACACGGCAAAAAGGAGCGTCACCATTACGATCACGAGGACGGACGCGCGCTCTGGTCTCTCCACCGCACGCGTGCGCGCGCCACGACGGAATGAAAGCGCTCCGGTCACTGCTCGCCATGTCGCACGCAACGTCATCGCGTCAGAATATCGGCAGCCCCTCGCCCGGCAGGGGCAGCGTCACGACGCTCTCGCGCGTCATCTTGGCATAGCTGAATTTCAACCGTAGGCGATGCGGCGTCATCGGCTGACCTTGCGGGTCCATCTTCAAAGTCGACTCCGTGCTCCAGCGGTTCGCGTCCTGGTCGTAGTAATCGTAAGTCAGGCCCGACACGAGCGGTGTCACCACTGTCTCGCGCGGCGGGTCGCTATCGAAACTCTTCTCAAGGCGCGAATGCCACAGCAGCACGAGCCCTTCGCCCGCCCGCGCTTGAAACGAGCACACCACTTCAGGCAGCGGTCGCTCGGGCCAAGTGAAGAGACGGCTGCCCGCGGGCAGTTCGAAGGTAAGCATCTTTTCCATCATGCCGTTCTGCGGCTTGATTTCCTGCAACGCGATCGGAGTGGAGTTCGCCCGCGCCGCGGGCGGGAGCGCCGCGGCCCGCAATTCGTGTTCGAGAAACCGGGTGACCGCGCGCACGTGTTGTTCAAAGAGCCGGACGTCCGTGCGCCTCCCCCACAGCTCGCCCATCGAGAAGATGAACGTGTTCATCGACACGAGCAGGAGCGCGACCAACGCGAGCGAGAGAAGAATTTCGAGGAGCGTGAACGCGGAGGAAGCGTTCGCAGTCTTCCGTGCACGATTCGCGATCGCGCCGCACGCGCGCGCGCCCCGAGCTCGCCCGCGGCACGATCCGGACTGCGAACGTCGGAACTCGGGCCTCATGATTTCTTCTGCTTCCCCTGCAACTCGAGGATGCGGGTTTTCGCTTCTTCCTTCAGCTTACCGCGCTCGCCGGGATCTATGACCCACGTCGGACGCAACAGCATGAAGGTCTGCACCTGCTTATCCGGCTCGGTGCGGTTCGGATCCGCCAGCTCGCAGGTGAACTTCACTTTATAGACATCCGCGATGGTGCTGGATTCGATTTCGACGCTCCACGTCAGGCGCCGACCGCCCGCCGTCTCGAACTCCCCGCCCTGCTCGAGTTTCTTGCGGTCAGGCTCGTTAAGCACCTGCTGCCGGGCAAAGGCGAAGTCCTCATTCACGACCGTGCCGCGCGCCACCACTTCGTAACTGTTGAGAATATTGAGATACGCCGAACCCAACACGACCGCCGCCATCGCGAAGATCACCAGGGCTACGAGCACTTCAACGAGCGTGAACGCAGGGCTCGAGGGCGAGCGAGTAGATGACGGCATGCGCGCGTTCATGCGTCAGCGCGGCAGCGCATTGGCGTCCACCGCCGTTAGCACCTGAGCGCACGTCCACGGGTCGATCGAGAGCGTGTGCGCTCCCCCGCCGCGGGAAACCTGAACCCGGAACGGCATACACGTGCCGTCGGAATAAAAAGTGACAAACGGGATCGTCTGCGCCTCGAGCAACGTGCCGCCCACGAGAATCGCATTACCGCCCTTGGTCGAAGCCCCGAGAAATTCGATCGCGAGGCCATCGGCGACTGCCGGGTGCACCACGAACGTCTTGAGCGGCGTCTCCTCCCGGGTGACGCCGTCGGTGCCAACGACGGACGGGGCGAGGCCATCAATCAGCGCAAAGTATTTCTTCTCCTTGTCGAACCTCAGTCGAACTTCGCGCTCCGACTTGAGCGCGGTCTTCCGCGCTTCGCGGACCGCTGTCCAGAAAACCTCGTCGGGCGTCACCGGTTTCTCCGTCAGCAGTCGCGCGGAGCCTCCGACCAGCACGCTCGCGAGCAACGCGATAATCGCGACGGAGAGTAAAATCTCCAGGAGCGTGAAACCCGCGGAGGCTGGGGCCCTCGAGGGCGAAGCACAGCGCCGGGTCGTGCGAAGCCGGACGCACAGAGCTCCCGCCATCAGTTGCGGGGAGAAATTTCTAGATAACGAATGCACGCGGCGATGAAACAGCAGACGCCTGCACGCAGCCGCGGGCATCCGTCATGCGAAAGAACTACTTTTCGGACGAAGGGCCACTATCCCAATTACCAATGTCGTCCGCGGTGCCACTGGCCTTGTCCGGGCCTTTCGACCACAGATCGTAGCCAGACTTGTTCTTGGTGCCTGGATACGCGTATTGCAGCGGCTCGCCCCACGGATCTTCCGGGATCTTAGCCGGCTCGAGATAAGGGCCGTGCCACTTTTCGGCTTTGCTTCCGGGCGCCGATAGCAACGCCTGCAGCCCCTCGGAGGTCGAAGGATAATCGCCCATGTGGATACGATACGAGGTGAGCGAGGTGCGCATCGAATCGCGCACCTGCAAACGGACAGTCGAGACCTGGGCGCCACCAAAAATCTTGTCGACGTTGGTGATCGCGAGTCCGGCGAGCAGCCCGATGATCGCGAGCACGACGAGGATTTCCAGGAGCGTGAAGGCGGCAGAAGGCGACAGGCGGCGCACGACGGCGCGCGCGGAGGGTTTGAGAGAAGAACGCATGACTTGAGGAAACGATGTTAACGTGCGGGCGGTTGTCGAGACG
>JANPIT010000054.1:0-5325 GCA_031425115.1 Opitutaceae bacterium
AGGCACTCATCGAGTGAGTGACGGAAACCTCCGCAAAGCGGTTCTTCCTCCGCGCTCTCCGCGCCCTTCGCGTTTCAAGTCCGTTTCGTGATGCAGAGAGTCCCTGTCAGGGCGCGGAGGAGGCTCGATTCGAGAGCGAACCAACCCCGAGCGCACCCTACGGGATGGTGACAGGATGCGGGGACGCTTTCGGGGATTGTCTCGCGGAGCGCAGCCGCAGACCGTTGAATGTGGAAAGCGGGAAGTGATCCGATAACCAACCAAAAGACTTGGACTTTTCCTGATGGTTTCCTGCTTTCCACATTTTTATTCCTATGGCTCGGTAAAACATGGTTTCTTGCTCCCTCTATCCTTATGGCGAAAACCAAGCTGAATTCCGTGCTGATTTCGATCCGCGGTCGAGTCGGCGATTTGATCTACAAACACTATAGCTATGGCACCGTGATCACGCGCGTGCCGCGGATGACGGCTATCAAGTGGAGTCCGGCGCAGATCGCGCATCGGCAGCGCGTGCGCGAAGCCGGCATCTTCTATCGGGCCGTGCTGGCTGACCCGCGGTTGAAGAAAAAATTCGAAGCCATCGCCGCGAAGAAAAAGATCCCGCTGCCCGCTGCGACGTTCGCGGAATTCATGCAACGGACCGCGAAGGCCCCGATCGAATCGAAGTCGAAAGCCAAGACGGGCAGTCGAATTGGTCCGAGGTAGGGCGAACCGTCCCGGTGAGCCGAGTGTGAGTAGGCGATGTCTCCATGGCGCCCGCTTGCGATGCTTGGAGCGATACGCGAAGCGTGGAGCCGCAGCGCCCCCGCCGCAGTCAGGGTGCAAAGCGGGGAGCCGGAATTTTCGCGCCAACCCAAGTCCGGCCTTGCGGATGGGGGGATCATCGTGAAGTAACCTGCCGTGGCTGCCATTGTGGATACCGGCGCGAAAGGATCTACTCTGTCGGAAGACGATACGCTCGCGCACCGGCTGGGCGAGTCGCGCCACCTCTCTCCGTTGCGGCGCCACGCATCCGGCTTGGGATTGCGCGACGAGTGGGACTTGCTGAACCTCGCTGTTCAGCGGGGATGCAGGCATTGCGCGAGTATCGCGCCGGAGCGAAGTGTCACCGATCCGGGCGAAGAGATTCTCGGGCAGGAGGAATTGGTGGTGCTGCTGTTGTCGGGCGAGAACCGGTTCGAACCTTTCTTGATTCGTGCCGCCGCCGAGCTGCTGCGCGCCGTGCCGATCGACCGTGCCCGCCTAGCATGGCTGGCACGGCGTGAACGTGCGACGCGCGTGTTGGCGCACATCGCACGGGCGGGAGCGGCGCACGATCCGGAGCCGGATGATTTCTGGTCGGAGTTGCTGACTACGCTTGGTTCGGCTGCGCCGGTCGCACCTGGGGTGTTGCCACACTGGTCGCGTTTTGTCGCGTTGCGCGGCGTGGACCGTGCTGGGCGGCAATTGAAAAGCCAATGGATCGGGGCGGCCTCGTGAGTAACCCGCACCTTATCCTTGCCGTGCTCGATGGGTATCTGGAGCGGCCTACGCGCGTCATTCTTTATGGCCGCGCAGCCCTGGCGCTGGGATTTCCGGAGGCCGATGCGTCGCTCGGCGCGACGATGGATGTGGACGCGATTCTGCCGTCGGTCGGCATGGCCGCCATCGAGGCGGATGCGCAATTTTGGACGGCGCTTGAACGCTGCAACCGGGAACTGGAGCCGCGCGGCCTCTACATGACGCATCTGTTTCCCGACAATCAGGTGATTCTGACGCCTGATTGGCTCGGTCGTATCGCGTCAATTCAGGGCGGAGACTGGCGATACCTGCGGCCCTATCGCCCATCGGTGCTTGATTTGATCCTGACGAAGATGATGCGCGAAGACCCGCAGGACCTGGCCGACATCGGATTTCTGCTGCAGCAGGAATCGATCAACGCTGCGATGCTCCAAGCCGCTTGGGCCGCGGCCCGCGTTCCGGATATCGATGAAATCCGCTTGGCATTTATGGCGAACCAGCCACGAGTGCTGCGATTGGTCACCGCCCCATGATCGACACCAGCGAATCATTGCTCGACCGCCTGAAGGTCGACGACGCGCAGGACGCGTGGAAGGAGTTCTATCATCTCTATTGGGGGGCGATTCTGCGCTACGGCCGGAAGCTAGGGCTCAACCAGCACCAGTCGGAGGAGGTGCTACAGGAGACGATGGTGACGCTGATGCGGCTGCTGCCGACGTTCGCCTACGATCGAAACAAAGGTCGGTTTCGAAATTTCCTGCTCACGATCGTGCACCGGAAGGCGCTGGCTGCACATCGCCGCAAGGCGCGCACCCAGGAGGTGGAATGGGACGAAGCGGATGCGGGGCACTCCACCAGCCCGTTTCCCAACGAGACATCGCTGGAGAAGGAAGCGATCCTACGCTGGCAGGAAGCGCTGGTCGAAGAAGCGATCCGGCGGGTGAGGGAAAGCGGCCGACTGGACGAGCACACCTATGCCGTGTTCGAGGCCTACGCGATCCAACGGCGACCCGTCGAAGACGTCGCGCGGGAGTTCGGAATGAAGGAGAACGTCGTCTACCAAATCCGCTATCGAATCCTGCAGCGGGTCCAGGCTGAGGTGGAATTGTTGAAGAAGAACAGTCGGTCGCAGTAAGCGCGCCGCGCCGCGGTTTGAGTGTAAGATTAAAGCTCGCGCGGGAAATAGCAGGTATGAAACCAATCGTCGAAGAGCAGCTCCCCGCGCTATTCGACAGCGCGAAAGGCGGGCCGGAGGCGCCGCTGGCGGTTTACCGGCGACTGCAGTTTTTCGCTCGCGCGATGAGCCGAGCACCGGCGGCAATGGGCGCGAAAGCACTGCTCCTGTGGTTCGACGAGAACGATGAAATAAGATCGGTGAGCATCGGCTGCGACCCCGTTAACATTGGCCGGGATTCGAGCTGTGACGTGGTGCTTTCAGGGGTGCGTGTATCGCGCCGACACTGCTTGGTGCGACTAATTGGCGACAGCCGCAGCGGAGGAGTGGAGATCGAGGATTTGGGTTCGAGCAATGGGACGCTGCTAAATGGAGCGCCAATCGTGGCTCGAACGCCGATCGCCTTGCGAGACGGAGATGTGATTGAGGTCGGCCGGACGGCATTGGCCTGCATTGGTGCTGATTGAGCGGCAGTGATTGCGTGGAAGGTGGAGCGTGTTGTCTCCAACGCGCTGGTCCTCGGCCGTGAGGCTTGCAGAAAAGTCGCCAAAGCCGAAAGGGCGTAACGCGCCGCCTCGGAGGGGGGTCGACCCAAGCGGCGCCAAGATGAGGCTGGTCGGGTAATTCCCGGGTCGGGTATCGAGAAAACCCACTTTTGGCGTAAGACAGTTGGCGCTGAGGGAATATCCCTTCGGATGAGAACCAATCGTGATGGGGCGGTCATGCTTTCGCGCAGTGCGTCGATGGTGCCCACGACTTGCCGTTGTGCATCGGGGTGTTGGGCGTTCGATCTCGTTGCGAATGCAATTCGCTCGATAGTTGGCCGACGGTTGTTTGCCCGAGCCGGGCGGCGATGGCATGTCAAGAGTCAAGACCTGACGTGTTCCTGGCCGCCTAGCGTTCCATTTTTTGTCTTGGCTGCGCTGTTATTACCTGAGCGCGCAGCCGCTAGTTATACAGACTATGTCAACGTGTGGTATACGGATGCAACCGGCGCCAATCAGGGGCCGGTAAAAGTCTATCCGGCGGATTCATCCTTCACGCCAAAATCGGTTACGATTACGCGCAAAGCCGGAACGTCGGTTCTCATTCGGATTGTCCGCGATGCGACTGTTCCGACGAATTTTTCGTATTTCGTTAGTGATTTCGGAAATGGGAAATTGCTCAGTAAGACTAAGGCGGAGAACTCGACGGAGACCTTCGGTTACTGTGAATTCGACAATGCCGTCGGGTCACAAGCCTCTCAAGTTTGGGCCTATTGCGGGGCGCAGTCATCGGCTGCCGAGATCATGGTAAACAACGCAGTCCCCCAGTCCATTGAACTCGGCGTCTCAGCACTGCGCATAAATGGGAGTGTTTCAGGCGGAGCAGCGGAATTCACGGTGGGAGATCAGGTAACAGTGACAGGCACAGAGGCAAATAATGGAAATTCCTCCGCAGGAAGTCATCGAGTCGGGATATATCTAGAGACGAGCGCGACATCCACAAATAACCGTGTCGCGTCCGAATCGATTTCGAGTCTGGGCGGGCTAAATTCAACTAATTTTTCCGAAACGTATACTTTTGTTGATGGCGATATTGGACAACGATACTTTGTCGCCAAAGCAGATTATCAAAACGTCATTTCTGAAGAAACGGAAAGCAACAACCTCGCAGCCTGGGGGCCATTCACGGTAAAAGCAAAGCCGATCACCCACGGAACAGTTTCAGCCCATCTGCAAAACGCGACTGGCTACTCCTACACGCCGCAGAATATCACGTGGAACATAGGCGGGGTGACGGCTAATGGGCAGGACGCTACACTTACCAATGTGCCGATAGGGACCCAGCAGGTTAAGGTCGAACAGCAAAGCAGCCCGGCCAATCCGTGGAATGTTGCGGAGCGCTGGTTGCATGGAACAGACACGATTGCGGCTGGAACGCAGGACAAACCGTATACGCGGAATCTACCCTTTGCGCCGAGTGGAGTCAGTTCTCGCAACAGTAGTGGACAAGCGTTAACTACGAACCCGAAGGTCGGAGACAGTATTATTCCGAGAGTTACGGTAAGGAACGATCGCAGCGATGTGGATTATTCGGTCGTAGTGGCAGTGAAGATCTCCCGGACGAGTGACTTTACGGGCGCGGAGTATTCGCAAACCAAGACGCTCACGGTCTCGCGGAGCAGCACGAAGGACTTCGATTTGACGGCATTTGCTCCGACGCAAACGGGACAGCACTACGCCTGCTACAAAGTGACAACAACGGTGGCGGCGGGAGATTCCCCCGCGACGGACTCGAGTGGATGGGGAGAGGCGTTTGTCGCAGACAGCAATTCAGGCACAGTAGTCGCGACGTTGCACAACGCTAGCGGGTTCGGATATGTGCCGCAAAACGTAGCGTGGAACATTGGAGGGGCATCAAAGAGCGGCAATCCGGCGACGATAACGAACGTTCCGCCTGGGAACCAGCGAGTGAAAGTAGAACAGCAAAGTAGCCCGGCCAATGCATGGAATGTGGTGGAGCGTTGGCTGGACGGGACGGATACGATTGCGGCGGGAACGCAGGACAAACCTTATACGCGGAATCTACCCTTTGCGCCGAGTGGAGTCAGTTCTCGCAACAGTAGTGGACAAGCGTTAACTACGAACCCGAAGGTCGGAGACAGTATT
>JANPIT010000055.1:0-3597 GCA_031425115.1 Opitutaceae bacterium
GAAACCTGCCTGTGCCGCGATGAAGAGCAGGGCGGCCTCGGAAGCGAGCGTGACCCAGGTAAAGCCGGAGCCGAGGGCCGCCGGCCATGTTGAGGTCAGCCGCTCGACCAGCACGGCATTGAGCGTCTTGCCCTCGACCGGAGCGACGCGGAACAGCAGGTAGGCGATCAGCAGCCCGGCGACCGTGAGGGCTAGCGACAAGCCCATGTAGAACATCGTGCGGCGGCCTGTCGCCACGCGGGGCTCCCGAAGAATGGGCAGTCCGTTGCTGACGGCCTCGATGCCGGTATAGGTGCCGGCGCTCATGCTGTAGGCTTTGAGCAGCACCGCCATGAGACCGAACCAGCCCAACTCGGCGGAGACCGTCCGCACCTCGTGCACCGTCTGGGTTGCCACGCTGCCAAGGCCGCTCGCGTGCGTGGCGATTGAATACACGATGACGAAGGCGTGGGTCCCGACGAACACGAAGAAAACGGGCACCCAAATCACCACGGATTCGCGCACGCCCCGGAGATTCAGGAGCGTCAGGCCGGTGATGCCGGCGAGGGCGAAAGGAATTTTCCATGCCAGCGCCGCGGCGGGGAGGAGGCTGAACAAGGCGTCCGCGCCGCTCGCGACCGAGATCGTGATCGTCAGCACGTAGTCGATCAACAACGCGCTGCCGGAGATAACTCCGGCAGTGGGGGAGAGCAGTTTGCTCGCGACCAAGTAGCCGCCGCCGCCCGAGGGGAAGAGTGCGATGATCTGGGCGTAGCTCGCGCAAATCGCCACGATGGTGACGACCGAAGCGAGTGCGACGAAGAGGGCGAGATGCGGGTGGTCGCCCAATGCCTTGAATGTTTCTTCGGGCCCGTAGCATGAGGAGGAAAGCCCGTCCGCTCCGAGGCCCACCCAGGCAAAGAGCGCGACGAGCGAGACCTTGTGAAAGAGATCGTGGTCGCCGAGCGAGCGTGGCTGACCAAGCAGAATGGATTTGGTGCGGGAGCGTTTCATCGTGGTCCCTCCAAATAAAACGTGATGAACGGCAGCCCCAGCAGCGGGGCGTGTGCGATGCACGTGAGCGCAGGCACATGGCGCGCGGCGGCGAGACGCCCGGCCAGGCTGAGGCCCGCGAGGGCCGCAACGTTCAGCAGAATAGGCACGGCCCAAAGCAGGACGGGGCGACCGGTGGAAATGGGCGTGCGGTCGCAGGACCGCGCCGCGTAGGAGCGACGGAGGAACATGACGGTAGTCTCGAAATGCTCCGCCGACGCGCACGGTGTTCCCGCACGCGCACGACGAAGCGGTGGCGTTGGAGCGACCGTGGAGACATCCGCACCCGCGGAGCTCTAGTGGATCACCCTTCCCATTGCCGACGAGGTTAGCTGACGGGCTCGGTGCTAGGAAGTCACCTGAGCCGCGGTTACCCGCGGCCGTTCGCCCCGTCCGCCGTGCCCGCGATGACTCGCGCGCGCGACGGATATATGTGGGTCCCCCGTGCTGATCGCCGAGGAAGCGGCGACAGCTTAGGCGTGTAAATCCAAAGAACGAAGGCGCAGCATGTGACGCCGCGGTCGTCGCACAAGAACTTCAACTACGTAGATCGGATTCTCCGGTTGCCCGGCAAGCTGCGCGTGCCGCGAGCGTGGGCGGCGCGAGATCGACTCCATTTCCCCTGTCGTGTCGGGATTTTATTTTCCGCACCGTATCCGGATAGGCGGGTCGGACGGCGTCTTACTGCGCGGAGTCAAGACGTGTGGTTTTTATCAATCACATTCAATTCCTATGCACCTGTCTGCTTTTCTGCGCCTGACCGCGCTGCTCGTCGCCCCAATCTCCCTTTGCGTCTACGGAGCGCCCAAGGCTGAACCAGAGATGCAAGCCGTGCTTGACGCACACGCCGCGCTGAAGCCAAAGCCTCTCGAGACGTCGACGCCGCAAGAAGCCCGCCAACAACCGTCGCCTGCCGACGCGGTGAAAGCGTTGCTGAAGCAGCAGAATAAGAAAACGGCCCCGGAGAAAGTAGCCGATGTCGATAACCGCTCGATCGACGGCCCGGGCGGCAAGATCAAGCTGCGCATTTATCGCCCCGCCGGCGACGGTCCGTTTCCGGTGATTGTGTATTATCACGGCGGCGGTTGGGTGATCGCAGACTTGGATACTTACGACGCCTCGCCTCGCGCACTGGCGAATGCGGCCAAGGCCATCGTGGTCTCATCCCATTACCGTCAGGCGCCCGAGCATAAATTCCCGGCTGCGCACGAGGATGCGATGGCGGCCTATTCCTGGGTCCTGGCGCACGCCGCCGAAATCAAAGGCGATCCGAATCGCGTCGCGGTGGCCGGAGAGAGCGCGGGCGGCAACTTGGCCGCGGCGGTCTCGATCATGGCTCGCGATCAACGCGTGAAGCTGCCCGTGCATCAGCTCCTGATTTACCCGGTAACCGACACGGCGATGGACACGGAGTCGTATCGGGAAAACGCGGACGCAAAGCCACTCGGCAAGGCGGGAATGGAATGGTTCGCCAAGCACGCGATTAATCCCGGAGATAAAAATAACCCTATCCTCGCGGTGCTGCGCAATCCCGACCTCCGCGGTTTGCCCCCGGCGACAATCATCACGGCTCAGATCGATCCCCTGCGTTCGGAAGGTCAGGCGTATGCGGAAAAACTGAAGGCCGCCGGTGTCGCTGTCGCCTACCGCAATTACGAGGGCGTCGCGCACGAATTCTTCGGGATGGGTGCCGTGGTCACGAAAGCCAAGGACGCCGTCGCCTTTGCGGCGGAAAACCTGCAGTCGGCTTTCGCCCCTCCCACGGGTCGTTGAAGGTTAAGACCCCCGGTTTCCTCCCCCCGCTCCGGTTTGCCGACGCAGCCGCGTTGGGAATCGCGAGCGGGGGATTTTTGCGCTCAGGGGGTAGGCGGCGCCCATAAACATCTGCCGGGTGGCGCCTAATCCGGGTGACATTTTTAGGAGAAAGGCTGTCGTCGTGTCCGGCGACGCCGGCCACGTTCGTTGAGTAAGTGAGTTCGCTTGGCTGCGCGTTCTAATTTTCCAACTTCGCCCGCTCGCGCCTTCAATCCGATGTCCACCCATACAATTCGCCTCCACCGCGTCTTCCGTTCGACGCCCGAAAAAGTCTATCGCGCGTTTCTCGACGCCGCGGCCATGAGCAAGTGGCTCCCGCCCCACGGCTTCACGTGCCAGGTGCACCACCTGGACGCCAAGGTCGGCGGCACCTTCAAGATGTCATTTGCCAACTTCGGGAGCGGCGGCTCTCACTCGTTTGGCGGAGAATACCTGGAACTGGTGCCGCACGAGCGTATCCGGTATACGGATAAGTTCGACGACCCGAATCTGCCGGGAGTGATTCAGGTTTCTGTGATTCTAAAAAAAGTTTCCTGTGGCACCGAGGTGCACATCGAGCAGGCGGGCGTGCCCGCGGTTATTCCGGCGGAGGCGTGTTACCTGGGGTGGCAGGAATCCCTCATGCAGCTCGCGCTGCTGGTCGAGCCGGAGATTCCGAACTGAAGAACGGCTGAGTGGGCCCCACCGCGCGCCGCCTTCGTAATGTCGCTGGAATGTAGGGGCGCAGACTTGCTGCGCCCTTTTTGCGAG
>JANPIT010000056.1:0-7362 GCA_031425115.1 Opitutaceae bacterium
GACGAGAGCAGCCGGGCCCCGGCCAAATCCACGGCGGGTGGCGCGAGCCGCTGGCGGCACTACGCGACGATGACGCTGCTCGGCGCAGCCATCATTGGCTGCAATATTTTCACGATTTGGATCCTCACCCAGCCGCCCAAGAGCCTCCTGCCAAAATACAAACTGCTCGACCGTGAGCCGGCGGAACGCCTGCTCGCAAGCGCGGCCGGCGAGTATGTTACCGGCGAGAAGCCCGGTGATCGCCGGCTGCAAATCCGCCGGGATGGCGTGGCATTGTGGGGCAAGCTTGGCCCGGATCGCGCGGTGACGAGGGAAACCAACTTCACGCTCAAAGGCGCGGAAACGGGCGGCCAGCCGGCCTTGCTGACCAGCAAGCGCACGCTGATCACGATCAAGGACGCAGTGACGGTCGTGCTGCACGGCGACACGTATCAACGCAAGGTGCAGTAAAGTCTCTCCGGGTCGGGCCGCGCAACGGGCGCAGTGTGCCCGCGCCGGAAACGGTGCCTCGTGAGGTCCGCTGCGGTGGAGGCACCGGGGAACGGGTGGCGCGATGCGTGCGGATCTCGGGTTTCGGCGCTCGCATTTCGTGTGGGCTTTGGCCCAACTCGCGCCCTTGAGTCCGCTCGTTACGGCATGAAGAAAGTCCTGATCGTCTCGCCGCATTTTCCGCCGATCAATGCGCCGGATATGCAGCGCGTGCGACTCGCTTTGCCGCATTTACGGGCCGTGGGTTGGGAGCCGACGGTGCTGGCGGTGGCGGCGGAATCGATCGAGGGCGGCGTGGTGGAGCCGCTGCTCGAGCAAACGTATCCGGCCGACGTGCGCGTGGTGCGCGTCGCCGGAGTTTCGCCGAAAATCACCCGTCGACTCGGGGTGGGAAATCTTTGGTGGCGTTGTGGCCGGGCGCTCATCGCGGCGGGCGAACGCGTGTTGCGCGAGGAGAAGTTCGACCTCGTTTTTTTCAGCACGACGCAGTTCAGCGCCTTCGCGCTTGGTCCGAAGTGGCAGCGGAAATTCGGCGTGCCCTACGTCCTCGATTATCAAGACCCGTGGGTGAGCGACTACTACGCGCGCACGCAAACGCGGCCGCCGGGTGGCGCTCTGCGCTATGCGTTGAGCCAATGGTCCGCGCGGCGGGCGGAACCACCGGTGCTCCGCGCCGCAGCGGGCGTGATCGCCGTGTCCGATGCCTACCCGGAGATGCTCGCACGAAACTATCCGTGGTTTGATGCGCGTCGCGTTCGAGTGCTGCCCTTCGGGGCGTCGCCGCATGATTTCGAAATCGCCCGGGCGCATCTCCCTGCGCAACCGCTGATCGATTTCGACGACGGCAATTTCCATCATGTCTACACCGGCCGCTGCGGTCCCGATATGGCGCGGGCGTTGTCGATTGTATTTCGCGCGTTCCGGCTTTTTCGCGCGGCGGATCGGTCGGGAACGGCGGACAAAATGCGTTTTCATTTCATTGGCACCGGCTACGCGCCGCCGCCGCTCGGTGTCGACACGGTGATGCCGATCGCGCGAGCGGAGGGGGTGGCGGATTTCGTGCACGAGCACCGCTATCGCGTGCCGTATTTTGACGCGCTCCACTACTTGCAGCGCGCACACGCGCTCGTCGCGGTGGGCTCCGATGATGCGCGTTACGCGGCTTCGAAGATTTTCCCCTTCGTCCTCGCCGGACGTCCGCTGTTGCTGGTGTTTCATCGCGACAGCCCCGTGCTGTCGTTTGCCGAACAGGTCGCGGCGGGGGTGCGGTTTTCCTTTGCCACGGTGGACGACATCGACGGCGTCGCGGACCAGATTCACCAACGCTGGTTTGCCGGTGAGGGGCACCGTCGCGCGGGGGCCTTCGACGCGGCGGCCTTTGCGCCCTTCACGGCGGAGGTGCTAACGCGCCAGCTGGCCGCGGTGTTCGACGCTGCTTCTCAATCATGACCGCGCCACGCATCGTATTTTTTGGATACAGTGAAGTCGGCTACGAGTGTCTGACTCTGCTGCTCGAGCGCGGGGACAACGTCGTGGCCCTCATCACCCACGAGGACAATCCGCACGAGAAAATCTGGTTCAAGACCCCGGCCTCGGTGGCGCGCGAGAAAGGCGTGCCTGTGTTCACGCCGGAAAGTGTGAATACTCCGGAGGAGATCGCGGGGATCGCCGCGCTGCTGCCGGACCTGATTCTATCGGTGTATTACCGCAATATGATCACGCCGCGCATTCTGGCGCTGCCGCGGTTGGGTGCGTTTAACCTGCACGGCTCACTGTTGCCGAAATATCGCGGGCGGGCGCCGATCAACTGGGCGGTGCTGCACGGCGAGTCGCGGATCGGGATGACGTTGCATCGGATGGTAAAAGCACCCGACGCCGGTGCGATCGTGGATCAGGCGGGCATTGAACTCGGGCCGCGCGATACGGCTGAGCAGGCGTTTCGCAAAGTGCTGCCCTGCGCGCGGCGCGTGCTTGCGCGGCAAATTGACGCGCTGCTGGCGGGCACGGCGCGTGAGGTCCCGCAGGACGCGGCGCAGGCGACTTATTTTGGCGGGCGCAAACCCGAGGATGGCCGCATCGCGTGGACGCAGTCGTCCGCGCAGATTTTCAATCTGATCCGCGCGGTGACGGATCCGTATCCGGGCGCGTTCATCGACTTGGGTGGAGCGCGCCTGATGGTGTGGTGGGGCGAGTTCGATTCGCCCGCGGCCCGTGAGCGCCGAGGGCGACCCGGAGAAGTGTTGTCGGTTTCTCCATTGGTGATCGCGACTGCGGATGGCGCGCTGGAACTCACGAAGACGGAGTGGCGCGGTGCCGGGGCGGCGCTTCAAGTCGGGCAGGTGATTTCGTAACGCAAACGTTCGCCGTGCTTCAGCCTTTCCGCCTTTCCGCATTTCGTTCTTCCTCCGCCCCATGCCCCTGCGTGTTTTGATTCTCGGCGCCAACGGTTTCATTGGCAGCTCTCTCACGAGTGCAATTCTCACGCAGAAAGACTGGGAGGTCTTCGGCATGGATGTGGGAAGCCACAAACTCGAGGACAGCCTGGGCAACCCGCGTTTCAAATTCGTGGAAGGCGATATCACGATCAATCGCGAGTGGATCGAGTATCACGTCAAGAAGTGCGATGCCGTCATCCCGCTCGTCGCCATTGCGAATCCGATCCAATACGTGAAGGACCCGCTGCGCGTCTTTGAATTGGATTTCGAGGCCAACCTCGCCGTGGTCCGTCAGTGCGCGAAATACAAGAAACGTATCATCTTTCCGTCTACGTCCGAGGTTTACGGCATGTGCCCCGATGCGAAGCTCGATGAAGGCAGCAGCCCGCTCGTCTACGGCCCGATCGATCGGCAGCGCTGGATCTACGCCTGCTCGAAGCAGCTGCTCGATCGCGTGATTTACGCCTACGGCGTGCGCGACGGCGTCGACTACACGCTCTTCCGTCCCTTCAACTGGATCGGGCCCAAGTTGGACGACGTGATGGAGCCGAAGGAAGGCAGTTCGCGGTTGTTCACGCAGTTCATCTCGAACGTGATTTTCAAAAAGCCGTTGCAGCTGGTCGACGGTGGCAAGCAAGGCCGGTCCTTCACCTACATCGACGATGGCATCGATGCGCTGCTGCGGATCATCGAGAACAAGGGGGGCTGCGCCTCGCGCCAGATTTTCAATCTCGGTAATCCGCGTAACGACGTGAGCGTGGCGGACCTCGCGCAGATGATCATCACGGCCTTCCGCGACTTTCCCGAGTATCGCGAGCACGCGGCCAAGGCGAAAACCGTCGTCGTGCCATCGGCGAAATATTTCGGGAAATATTATCAGGACATCCAGCGCCGTGTGCCCTCGATCGCGAATGCGAAGAAGCGGCTCGGATGGACGCCGAAGGTGAATCTGAAACGCGCGATCAAGCTCACGCTCGACTATCACCTCGCGCATAAAGACTACCGACTGGAATGAGTTTTTGGACAGGATTAACAGGACCCGAACCATGAACAGGATTTACGGGAACGGCGGGGTTGAGGTCGTTTTCCTATAAATTCCTGTCGCCTGGGCTCCTGTCGCTCCTGTCCAAAGACAAAATCCACGAACTCGCCATGCCGATCCGCCTCGCGCTAAAAGTCGACGTGGACACCGATCGCGGCACGCGCGAAGGCGTGCCCAATCTGGTGGCGGATTGCCAGGCGGTCGGGGCTCCGGCGTGCTTTCTATTTTCGCTCGGGCCGGACCAGACCGGCCGCGCGATCACGCGCGTATTGCGGCCTGGGTTCTTTCAGAAAGTGAGTCGAACGAGTGTCGTCGAAATTTACGGCGTGCGGACGCTGCTTAACGGCACGCTGCTTTCCGCGCCGCACATCGGTCGGCGCAACGCCCACATCATGCGCGCCGTGCGTGACGCAGGCTTCGAGGTCGGCATTCACTGCTACAATCATTATCGCTGGCAGGATTATTTGCAGACGATGGCCGCGTCGGAAGTCGCGGCGGAATTCGACGCGGCCCGAACGGAGTTCCGCCGGATTTTCGGCACGGAGGCGAACACGGCGGGTGCGGCGGGTTGGCAGAGTAACGCGCGGAGCCGTGAAGTTTACGAGGGCGCGGGGTTGCTCTACGCGAGCGATACGCGCGGCGCATCGCCTTTTTTTCCGCGGGTGGACGGGCGGGTTTTCCAAACGCTCGAGATCCCGAGCACGTTGCCGACGTTTGACGAACTCATGGGGCGGCCGGAATTTCCGGACAGCGCGATCGTGCCGCATTATCTTTCGTTACTCCGCGAGGACCGCGTGAATGTGTTCACGCTGCATGCCGAAATCGAAGGAATGGGGCGGCGGGCGATTTTCCAGCAGCTGCTTGCGGCTTGTAAGAAGAAGGGCGTTGAGTTTGTCCGGCTCGATGCCTTCGCGCGGGAACTCCTCGCCGACCGCGCAGCGATCCCAGTGTGTGATCAGGTGATGGCGGAGATCGACGGGCGATCGGGAGTGGTCGCGACGCAGGCGTAAGGCTGTCGGCAGGACACGTCGTCCTTACTTGCGATCGATCCGCGTGAAGAGCCAGACGCCAAGGGCGAGGAAGCCGAGGTTCGGCAGCCAGATCAAAAGGTCGGGCCGATACTCGGGGTGTCGGTCGAGCGATTTCACGACGACCGTCGAGAGGTAGAAACACAGCACGAGGAGCAGCGCTAGCCCGAGATTGGCGCTGGTTTCGCGGCGGGAGACTTTGATGCCGAGCGGCACGCCGATGATGGCGAACGAAAAAACGGCGAGCGAGAGATTCAGTTTTTCCTGCACCACGAGCGCGAGCTTCATCCGGTTGCGGGCGCGTTCCTGGGCTTTTTCCGGCGTCGTGGGCACCTCTGCGGTCAGTTTCTCCTGCTTCGCCTGCAGTTGATCGTAGGTCAACCAGTCGTCTTTCATCTTATCGAGATTGCGCCCGAAATACGTGTCGAGGGAGACGCGGATCTCTTTCGATTCACCGATGGAGGCGACCTTCGGCGATTTGCTGAAATCCTCCGGTGCATCCGCGTCCCGCTCCTCGATCTTCACGCCCACCAGCGTGGGGATCAGGCTGTTGGTCGCCTCGTCGTAGTCGACGCGACCCGACTCCGCGCGCAGCAAGCGGCGCACGCGCGATTGTTCGTCGAGCTCCCAGAGCCAGATATCGCGAAGCACGGCGCCATCCTTGTCGCCGACGTAAAGCACGCGCCGCGAGAAATCGCGGATGAAGGTTTTCGGCACGATGATCTTGAGCGGATTCGCGCGCACGGCCTTGGCAAGCTCGCGGTGGTATTGGACCCGGGCCCACGGCATCGACTCGAAGTTCACGTAGAAGGCCAGCGCCGCGCAGAGGGCGCCGAGCACGAAGACGGGCCGGGCGATCCGTGCCACGCTGATGCCGGAAGCGCGCATCGCGGTGACTTCGCTGTCCGCGGAGAGTCGGCCCAGGGTGAGCAGCACGCCTGTGAGAATGCCCATCGGCAGCGCGAAGGAGATCGCGAAGGGAAACAGCAGCGCCACCAGTCGCGCGAACGTCCCGAAGGTGAACTGGCCAGCGAGCAGCGGCCCAATTAGCTCACGCACGACATTCGGCAGCGCGACCACGAAGGCGAACAACCCCACCGCCGCCGCGCACGTGAAGAGCACGCTGGCAAAGATATGGCGGTCGAGGAGGTTCACAGGCGGGTTGAGAGTTGAGAGATGAGAGTTGAGAGTCCAGTTCCGGGTAAAATTTGCCGCCTGTCCGATCTCCAACTCTCAACCCTCAACTCTCAACTAAGTTCCAACCCGAACTGCTCGCCTGGCTTGCGGAAGTGCTCCGTCGACAGGGCGAACTGCTCCTGGTTCAGCCCAAGACGGCGGGTGGTGACATCGAACATGGCGCGGAGTTGTTCCGCAAAGATGCCGTCACCGGTCATGCGTTTGCCCCATTCGGCGGTGTAGAGTTTGCCGCCACTGAGCGTGCGCATGCGGTCAAGGATGCGGGCTTTTTTGTTGGGCTCGTGATCGTCGAGCCACTGGGTGAACACATCCTTCACGGCGAAGGGCAGCCGCATCAACACGTAGCCGGCGCGTTTGGCGCCCGCTGCGGCAGCGGCTTCCAGGATCGCCGGCATCTCGTGATCGGTGAGGCCCGGAATCGTCGGGGCAACCATCACGCCAACGGGAATCCCCGCAGCGCTCAGCTCGCGGATGGCGCGCAGCCGTGCCGCGGGACGCGAGGCCCGCGGCTCGAGCTTGCCGGCCAGCTCGGTGTCCAGCGACGTGACGGAAATGTGCACACCGATGCAGTGGTGGCGCGCGAGCTCGGCGAGGACATCGAGGTCGCGCGTCACGAGCGCGTTTTTTGTGATGATGAAAATCGGGTGCCGCAGCTCGGCGCACACCTCGAGGCAGCGGCGCGTGAGCCGAAACTGGCGCTCGGCAGGCTGATAACAGTCGGTCGCGCCACTCATCGCAATGGGCTGCGCCTGCCAGCGGGGGGCGGAGAGTTCGGCGCGGAGTAGTTCCGGCGCGCGCATCTTCACCAGAATTTTTGTCTCGAAATCGAGGCCGCTGCTCCAGCCAAGGTATTCGTGATAAGGCCGCGCGAAACAGTAGGCGCAGCCGTGCTCACACCCTCGATACGCGTTGAGACCAAAGGCGAAGCCGACGTCGGGACTATCGTTGCGCGTGAGCAGCGACATCGTGCCGTCGTGGAAAAATTGCGTGCGGGGCAACGGTCGCTCCTCGTCGGGACAATCGGGATCGGCCTCGAGGTGGAGCCGCTCGAAACGGTTCGGTGGGTTGATGCTGGCGCCGCGTCCGGGGAAGGCAGAGTGCGGCGGCGGAGTGTTCATGCGAACACGTTAGGAAAAAACATGGCTGCGCCAGCCCTAATCGCTTTGCTGCC
>JANPIT010000057.1:0-4049 GCA_031425115.1 Opitutaceae bacterium
GGCGCCACCCCTGCCGCCGCCAAAAATCCCCGCACCCCAACCCGGCGGCTGTTGTGCCGCCGATCCGACACGCCATCAGCACCGTGCATTCTGCCCCGACCTCCACCGCCGACCTCCGGTTCTTTGATCCGCGCGTCGCAATTGAACGCGGGGAGAACCGTCTCCCGCATTGGCACCAGGCGGGCGTCGTTTGCTTCGTCACGTTTCGATTAGCCGATTCGATACCGCAGGAGCAACTGCGCGCGTGGACCGCCGAGCAACGCGATTGGTTGGTGCGCAATCCGCCTCCGCACACTCCGGCGCAGAAACGCGAGCACGACGAAGCATTCACTGCGAGAATCGAGGCGTGGCTCGATCAAGGCGCCGGCTCGTGTGCGCTTCGCGAAGCCAAAATCCGCGAATGCGTGACCGCCCCGCTCATCCACTGCGACGGGGTGCGCTACGACCACCATGCGTGGGTCGTGATGCCCAATCACGTGCACGCGCTGTTTTCGCCCGTGGGCGAGCACACGATAGAATTTCTCGTGCGGAGTTGGAAGGGTATCTCGGCTCGCGCCGCGAACCTTCATACGGGCCGCACGGGTGAATTTTGGATGCGAGATTACTACGACCGGCTCGTGCGCGACGCCGGCCACTTCTGGCGCTGCGCCCGCTACATCCGGCGCAATCCAGAAAAGGCAAAGCTCTCACCGGATCACTACGCTCTCTACGAAGCCGCCTTCGTCCGCGAACACCTCGACACCGAACGGATCGGCGGCACTCCTGCCGCCGGCTCGCACGAGCCTCAGCCACGGCGGCAAGAGTGCCGCCGGTCCCTCTAATCCACCCCATGCCCCTCCCCCGTCGCGCTCTCGTCGTCACCGGCACCTTCCTGCTGTCGGTCCTGCTTTATGTGGACCGCGTCTGCATCTCGACGGCCAAGGGCCCGATCACCCGGGAGCTTGGGCTCACCGACACGCAGTTCGGCTGGGTCATGTCGTCGTTCGCGATTGGATACGCGCTGTTTCAAACACCGTCCGGCATGCTCGCGGACAAGATCGGCGGGCGCAAAATCCTCGCGGCCATCGTCACGATCTGGTCGCTGTTCACCGGCCTGAGCGCGCTCGCGTGGAACTACACCTCGCTGCTCGTCATCCGGTTTCTCTTCGGCGCGGGCGAGGCGGGCGCGTTTCCCGGCATGGCGCGCGCAGTCTATTCGTGGATCCCCACGCGTGAGCGCGGACTGGTCAAGGGCATCAATTTTTCCGGCTCGCGCCTCGGCGCGGCGTTCGCGCTGCCCGTGCTCGCCACCGCGATCGAATCGCTCGGATGGAAGGCCACTTTTACCGTGCTTATGGGCATCGGCTGCGTGTGGTCGATCGCGTGGTGGCTCTGGTTTCGTGACGACCCGGCGGACCATCCCAACATCTCGAAGGAAGAACTCGCTTACATCATGACCCACCGGCAGGCCGGGGCCGACTCGGCGCCCGCGGGCAAAATGCCGATCGGCCACATGCTGAAGTCAGCGGGCCTGTGGCTGATGATGGTGCAATACCTCTTCGCGAATTTCACCACGTTCTTCTGCCTCACGTGGCTGTATCCGCACGTCAAGGCCACCTACAAACTCAACTCCGCCGACGCCGGCCTCTACGCCATGATCCCGCTGCTCTGCGGCGCACTCGGCAACGTCGTCTCCGGCTGGCTCGTCGATCGCATCTATGCCTCCGGCCGCCACGCGCTGTCGCGCAAGCTCCCCGCGATTTTCGGCTTCGCTCTGACCGCCATCGGCATGGTGATGAGCGTGCGGCAGGCGGAGGTCGGCCCGGCGATTTTCTGGCTGTCGCTCGCGGTCTTCGGCGTGGACATGGTGCTGAGCCCCTCGTGGTCCTTCTGCATCGACATCGGCGGCAAGCACGCGGGGCAAGTCTCCGGCACGATGAACATGGCCGGCAACATCGGCTCCGCGATCATCGGTCCGCTCTTTCCCACGCTGCTCCTGTGGACCGGCAGCGCCAACGTCTTCTTCTACATCGTCGCCGCGTGCAGCGTGCTCGCCGCCGGCTGCTGGGTCCTCGCGGACTCGACGAAAAAAATCGAGGCCGTCCCGTGAGTGGGTCCCCCGAATCTCCGCATTTACTGACGGCGGCAAGAGTGCCGCCGATCCGGAACGGCGGCATTCCTGCCGCCGTCAGAAGGCGCTCCGCCCAAACGGCAACTTCGCGGAAAATGCCCACCGCCGTCCCCGCCCCTTCCCTCTCACCATGAAAAAGAAACTTCGCGGTGTCTGCATCGGCGCCGGCTACTTCAGCCATTTTCAATACGAGGCCTGGCAACGCATCCCCGAAGTGGAGATCGTCGCCTTCTCCAACCGCGACCCTGCCAGAGCCACCGAGATCACCGCCCAGTTCGGCCTGCAAAAATGCTACGCCGACTACCGCGAGATGTTCGATCGCGAGCAACCCGACTTCGTCGACATCATCACGCCGCCGCCTTCGCACCGGTCGATTTGCGCCGAGGCGGCCAGGCGCGGTATCGCCATCATCTGCCAGAAACCCCTCGGCCCCTCGCTCGCCGTCGCGCGTGAGATCGTCTCCGACGCCACCCGCGCCGGCGTCCGGTTCATCGTGCATGAGAACTTCCGCTTCCAACCCTGGCACCGCGAGATCAAGCGCCAGCTCGCCGCCGGGGCGATCGGCGACCGCCTGCATTCCCTCACCTTCCGCTCGCGCATGGGCGACGGCTGGGGCGAAAACGCCTACATCCCCCGCCAGCCCTACTTTCGCGACTATCCGCGCCTGCTCGTCTACGAGACAGGTGTCCACTTTATCGATACGTTCCGCTATCTGGCCGGTGACATCACCCGCGTCACCGCGTGGCTGCGCCGCCTCAATCCCGTCATCAAGGGCGAGGACTGCGGTCTGCTCGTCTTCGAATTCGCCAACGGCGCGCTGGGCCAGTGGGACGCCAACCGCTTCAACGAGCCCGCGTGCCCGCTCCCCGACGCGCGCTACACCTTCGGTGAATTCCTGGTGGAGGGCAATGGCGGCAGCCTGCGCCTTTACCTCGACGGCCGCCTGACGCTCAAACCACTCGGCGGCGAGGAGCGGGCCATCGACTACCGGCCGGAGCGGCGCGGCTTTGCCGGCGATTGCGTTTACCTCGCCCAACGCCACTTCGCCGACTGCCTCCTCACCGGGCAGCCCTGCGAAACCAGCGGCGACGAATACCTCAAGACCATGGCCATTCAAGAGGCGATGTATGCGTCCGCGCATTCGCGGGGACCGATTGACCTCCAGTTCTAGCCTGGAAAGCGTTAGGCGATCGCGGCTAGAAAGGTCGCGACGCTCCCCGGGAGCGCGATGTCGTGGACGCGACGTCATCTTTTAGCAGCCCTCGAGCGGCACCCTCGCACCACTTCGCCTATCTTGATTGCGGACTCGGATGGCAACATACCCCGATTCGCGGGAATGGTGTTTTGTCCCGAAATGGGCACTCTCTCATTCGGTTACCTCGCGCCGTCCCCTCACGGCACAGGTCAACTTCCCTCAATTTTTCGGCGCTTGCCGCGGGCGCGAACGTTGTCGTCTCCGCTTTTTCCATACATACCCCCATGCCGCACCGTCACTCCATCCCCCACTGGATCCTCCGGCTCTGCACCGCTTCGGTCATTTTGACCCTGTCGTCCCTGGTGGTAGCAACACCGGCGGCGGCCGCTGACTCGTCCAATCCGCCTCGGCAAACCGCCGCCACCGGCATGATCGAAGGCCGCGTCTTCAACCCCGGCACCGGCGAGTATCTGGAATTCGTGCGCATCACCGTCGAAGGCACGTCGCTCGAAACGTTCACCGATTCCGCGGGTGAATACCGCCTCACCAACGTGCCGGCCGGCGCGGCGAAGGTGACGGCGTTCCGAACTGGCGTCCTGCCGCAGTCGCAGACCGTCACGGTGACCGGCGGCGGTATCGCGCAGCAACACTTCGAACTCTCCTATCTCGGCGCGCGTGCGGCCAGCGGCGACGGGACCATCAAGCTGGAGGCCTTCACCGTCGCGAGTTCGAAGGAAATGGACG
>JANPIT010000058.1:0-9251 GCA_031425115.1 Opitutaceae bacterium
GAATCTCGTGCGGATCAGCCGCGCCTTCAGTGAGGTGCTGGCCTTTGTGCACGACGTCGCCGGGCTGCACGATGATGTGCTTGCCGGTCGCGATCAGATGTTCCTCTTCCTGGCCCGTCTCGTCGTTTTTCACGACGAGCTTGCGCTTACCGCGGACGGTGCCTTCGAACGACACGATACCGTCGATGCGCGACATTTCGGCGGCGTCCTTCGGCCGGCGAGCTTCGAACAGCTCGGCGACGCGGGGGAGACCACCGGTAATGTCTTTCGTCTTGGACGCCTGACGCGGCGTTTTTGCGAGCAGGGCGCCGGGGGCGATGGTGTCGCCCTCGTTGACCGCGATCTGCGCGCCGACGGGAATGGAATAAGCCGCGAGGGGCTTGTTCTTGGCGTCGCGCACTTCGATCTGCGGATTTAGATCTTCCTTGTGCTCGATGACGACGGTCGCGATGCGGCCGGAGGATTCGTCGAGTTCACGTTTGACGGTAACACCCGGGATCATGTCCTTGAAGTGCAGCGAGCCGCCCTTCTCGGAAAGAACCGGGACGTTGTAGGGATCCCATTGCGCAAGCACGGCACCCTTTTCGATCTTCTCGCCGTCACCGACGTGAAGGAACGAACCCACAACGATGTTGTAGACTTCGATTTCTTTGTCCTCGGAATCGAGGATATGGATCGTGCCGGTTTTGTTCAGCACGATAGAACCACCGTCGGCGGTTTCCACCAAGCGCAGGGACTTGTATTTCACCGTGCCGCTGGCCTTGACGCGAATTTCGGGCGTCTTGAATCCGCCGGACGCCACGCCACCGATGTGGAACGTGCGCATCGTGAGTTGCGTGCCTGGCTCGCCGATGGACTGCGCGGCAATGATGCCCACGGAGTCACCGATCTTCGCGACTTTGTTGGTCGCGGGATTGATGCCGTAGGATTTTGCATCGATGCCACCTTTGCTCACGGAGGTGAGCGGCGACATGACTTTCACGCGCTCGATGCCGAGCTCGTCAATCTTTGCGGCCATGTCCTCGGTGATGATCTCGCCGGAGCCGACCAGAATTTCCGTGGGACTGATCGGATTGATGACGTCATCGCTCGAGAAGCGGCCGATGATACGCTCTTTGAGGCCGACAATTTCGTCGTCACCTTCGAAGATCGCCTTCTTCCACACGCCGTCGCGTGAACCGCAATCGTCTTCTGCGATGATGACGTCCATTGCCACGTCACAGAGTTTGCGGGTGAGGTAGCCGGCATCCGCGGTCTTCAGCGCCGTATCAGCAAGACCCTTACGGGCGCCGTGCGTCGAGATGAAGTATTCGAGGACCGTGAGGCCCTCGCGGAACGAGGACAGGATGGGGCGCTCGATGATTTCGCCGGAGGGTTTGGCCATGAGGCCGCGGGTGCCGCACAGCTGGCGGACCTGCTGCTTGTTACCGCGCGCACCCGAGTCCATCATGATGTAGACCGGATTTACTTCGGTCTTGCCATCGTTGTTCTCGAGCTTGGCGAAAACCTCCTTCGCGATCTTGTCGGTCGCGCCGGTCCAGATATCGACGACCTTGTTGTAGCGCTCGCCGTCGGTGATGATGCCCTTGTTGAACTGGGCTTCGACCTCGGTGATCTTCTTGCGCGAGTCGGCGACGATTTCCTTCTTCGAATCAGGGATGATCATGTCATCGATACCGATCGAGATGCCCGCCTGCATGGCGGTCTGGAAACCGAGCTCCTTCAACTTGTCGAGAGTCTCGACCGTGATCAGGTTGCCCGAGATCTTGTAGGTATTGAGAATGAGATCGCCCAGTTTGCTCTTCGGCACCGGGAAATTCACGTAGCCGAGACCTGCCGGCCAGATCTGGTTGAAGATCACGCGGCCGACTGTAGTGCGAATCGTCTTACGCTTGGTGTCGCCGAAGACGGTCTCACGGGTGTAATCGGGATTCGGAACCTCGACCCAGTCGTGCATTTTCAGCGCGCCGTCGGCCTTGGCGTAGAGCACTTCCTGCAGACCGCTGAGCAGCGGAACGCGGACGCCCTTCGCCGGCTTGGTGCGCGGCTCGATCGTCAGATAATACGCGCCGAGGACGATGTCCTGCGACGGGGTGAGGATCGGCTTACCCGAGGACGGCGAAAAGATATTCGACGTCGCCATCATGAGGAGTTTGCACTCCATGATCGCTTCGAGGGAAAGCGGCACATGCACCGCCATTTGGTCACCGTCGAAGTCGGCGTTGTATGCCGTGCAGACGAGCGGGTGAATGCGGATGGCTTCGCCCTCGATGAGGATCGGCTCGAAAGCCTGGATCGACAGACGGTGGAGCGTCGGCGCGCGATTGAGCAGCACCGGATGGCCCTTCGTGACTTCCTCGAGGATGTCCCAGACTTCGGGTGACTTCTTCTCGATCATCTTGCGCGCACCGCGGACGGTGTGCACGAAACCGAGCTCCTTGAGGCGGCGAATGATGAACGGCTCGAACAGAACGAGCGCCATCTTCTTCGGCAAACCGCATTGGTTGAGCTTGAGCTCAGGACCGATGACGATGACGGAACGGCCCGAGTAATCCACGCGCTTGCCGAGCAAGTTTTGGCGGAAACGACCCTGCTTGCCCTTGAGCATGTCCGAGAGGGACTTCAAGGGTCGGTTGCCGGCGCCCGTGACGGGACGACCATGACGGCCGTTGTCGAAGAGCGCGTCGACCGCTTCCTGCAGCATGCGCTTTTCGTTGTGAATGATGACGTCAGGCGTCTTCAACTGCATCAAATTCCGCAGGCGATTATTGCGGTTGATGACGCGGCGATAGAGATCGTTCAGGTCGGAGGTCGCGAAGCGGCCGCCTTCAAGCGGGACGAGCGGGCGCAAGTCCGGCGGGATGACGGGCAACACTTCCAATACCATCCACTCTGGACGGCTCTTCGAGTGAATGAAGCCTTGAATTACCTTCAGGCGCTTCGAGAGCTTCTTTTTGATCTGCTTCGATTTCGTCGCGCGCATCTGCTCCTGCAGCTCGGCAACGGTCGCCTCCATGTCGGTCTTCACGAGCGCATCGCGCACCGCTTCAGCACCCATCTTGGCAACGAAGGAGTCGTCACCGTATTCGTCCAAGGCCTGGCGATACTCGGTGTCCGTGAGAAGCTGCTTCATCTCGAGCGGAGTTTTGCCCGGCTCGATGACCATGTAGTTCTCGTAGTAGATAACGCGCTCGAGGGAGCGCGCCGTCATGTCGAGCAAGAGACCGAGGCGGCTCGGCATCGACTTGAGGAACCAGATGTGAGCGACCGGAACGGCGAGCTCGATGTGGCCCATGCGCTCACGGCGCACGCGCGCGATCGTGACTTCGACGCCGCAGCGATCGCACACGACGTCCTTGTATTTGATGCGCTTGTATTTTCCGCAGGCGCACTCGTAGTCACGCACCGGTCCGAAAATCTTCTGACAGAACAGACCGCCTGGCTCGGGCTTGAAGGTGCGGTAGTTGATCGTTTCCGGATTCTTCACTTCGCCCTTGGACCATTTACGAATGGTCTCGGGTGAAGCGACGGTGATGGACACGCAATCGAACGCGGAGGCCTCGTCACCAATGGCTTCGCGAGCCTCGTTGCGGGCGGCGCCGGAAGTGTCGTTGGGTTGAATCATTTTAGTGTCTCCCTGAATTTATGTGAAAGGATGAAGGCAAACGGAGTCACGGTTAAGAACCGTAGCTCAGGGCGTCGCGCTTCTGGAGCTTGATATCGAGGCCCAGCGACTGGATTTCCTTGATGAGCACGTTGAACGATTCGGGCGTGCCGGCCTGCAGCGTATTGTCGCCCTTGACGAGTGACTCGTAGATCTTGGTGCGGCCTTGCACGTCGTCGGACTTGACGGTGAGGAGTTCCTGGAGCGTGTGCGCCGCGCCGTAAGCTTCGAGCGCCCAAACTTCCATTTCGCCGAAGCGCTGGCCGCCGTATTGGGCTTTGCCGCCCAACGGTTGCTGCGTGACGAGCGAGTAAGGACCAACCGCGCGCGCGTGAATCTTGTGCGACACAAGATGGTTCAGCTTCATCATATAGATGTAGCCGACGACGACCTCCTGATCGATTTTCTCGCCCGTGCGACCATCGAGGAGCGGGCTCTTCCCGGTAGCAGGCAACTTCGCCTCCTTGAGGTATTCGCGGATTTTCTTCTCCGGAATGCCGTCGAAGACGGGCGTCGCGATCTTGAGGCCGAGCTTTTTGCACGCCCAGCCGAGATGCGTCTCGAGCACCTGCCCGATGTTCATGCGCGAAGGCACGCCAAGGGGATTCAGGCAGATTTCGATGGGAGTTCCATCGGGGAGGAACGGCATGTCTTCCTCGGGCACGATCTTGGCGACGACACCCTTGTTGCCGTGGCGACCAGCCATCTTGTCGCCGACCTCGAGCTTCTGCTTCGTGGCAATGTAGACCTTCACCTGCTTGATGGCGCCATCGGCCGAGCCTTCGCCCGCTTCGATGCTGCCGATCTTGCGCTCACGGTCCGTCTCGAGCTCGTCGAACTTCGTCTGATACGAGCCGATGATCTCCATGATCTTGATACGAACCGGAGACGGATCGATCTGAACGTGCTTCGAGACCGCGGCGAGTTTGCGGAGGAGGGTCTTGGTGATCTTGCGGTTGGCCGGGATGATGATTTCGCCGGTTTCACCGTTGATGACGTCCAAGGGGATCTTTTCGCCGAGGAGGATGTTGGAGAGGGCCTCGGTGAGACCTTCGCGCAACTTGTCCATCTGCGTCTTGTATTCCTCTTGGATCTGCTTCGCCTGGCGACGACGGTCGGACGGAGATAGCTTCTCCTCCTGGTTGTCGATGCGCGAGGAGACCTTCACGTCCATGATGATGCCGGTGACGCCGGAGGGGACGATGAGGGACGTGTCCTTCACGTCCGCGGCCTTCTCGCCGAAGATGGCGCGAAGAAGCTTTTCCTCGGGGGCGAGTTCGGTCTCGGACTTCGGAGTGATTTTGCCGACGAGGATGTCGCCGGGCTTCACTTCCGCGCCGATGCGAATGACGCCATTGTGATCGAGGTTCTTGAGCGCCTCTTCACCGACGTTCGGGATGTCGCGCGTGATTTCTTCCGGCCCGAGCTTCGTGTCGCGCGCGGTGACCTCGAATTCCTGGATGTGGATCGAGGTGAAGATGTCTTCGCGGAGGACCTTCTCGGAAATGAGAATGGCGTCTTCGAAGTTGTAACCGTTCCACGGCATGAACGCCACGAGCACGTTGCGGCCGAGCGCCATCTCACCCTGATCGGTCGAAGGACCGTCGGCGATGATCTGACCGGCTTTGATCTTCTGCCCCTGCTTGACGATCGGCTTTTGGTTGAAGCAGGTGCCCGCGTTCGAGCGCATGAATTTCCGCAGCTCGTAAACGTAGGTGTGAGTCTTCGGCTCGGTCTTCAGGTTGCGCGGCAGCTCGCCGTCTTTCGTGACGACGATCCGTTTCGCGTCGACCGAAGCGACGATGCCTGCCTCTTCGGCAACCACGACGATCTTCGAGTCGCGGGCTACGCGCTCTTCGATTCCAGTGCCGACGAACGGCGCCTCAGCTTGGAGAAGCGGCACGCCTTGGCGTTGCATGTTGGCGCCCATGAGCGCGCGATTCGCATCGTCGTGCTCGAGGAAGGGAATCATGCCCGCCGCGATCGAGATGACCTGCTTGGGCGAGACGTCCATCAGGTTAACTTCGGCGGCGGCGACTTCGAGGAAGTTGCCATCCTGACGAACGGTGACCTTGCCGACGAAGTGGTTCTTCTCGTCGATCTCGGAGTTCGCCTGAGCGATGATTTTGCCCTCTTCCTGGTCGGCGGTGAGATACTCGATCTTGTCGGTCACGCGGCCATCCTTCGCGACGCGGTAAGGCGTCTCGATGAAGCCGAACTCGTTTACGCGGGCGTAAGTCGACAGTGAGTTGATGAGACCGATGTTCGGACCTTCCGGCGTCTCAATGGGGCAAATACGGCCGTAGTGCGACGGATGAACGTCGCGGACTTCGAAGCCAGCACGCTCGCGATTCAGACCACCGGGCCCGAGCGCGGAGAGACGACGCTTGTGCGTGACCTCGGCGAGCGGGTTGATCTGATCCATGAACTGCGACAACTGCGAACGCGCGAAGAAATCGCGGATCACGGTCGTGAGCGCCTTCGGGTTGATCAGCTTCTGCGGGGTGATCGAGTCGACGCTCTGATCATACATCGTCATGCGCTCGCGGACGAGACGCTCGGTGCGGCTGAGACCGACGCGGCACTGATTGGCGAGCAATTCGCCAACGGTGCGGACGCGGCGGGTACCAAGGTGATCGATGTCGTCGACGACACCAACGCCGCGCTTGAGGCGGACGAGATACTTCGTGGCAGCGACGATGTCGGCGCTCTCGAGAATGCGCTGTTCGAGCTCGGCCTTGAGACCGAGCTTCTGGTTGACCTTGTAACGACCGACGCGGCCGAGGTCGTAACGCTTCGGGTCGAAGAACAGGCGCTTGAGCAGAGCCTTGGCGTTCGCCGTGGTCGGCGGCTCGCCCGGACGGAGGCGCTTGTAGATTTCCTTGAGCGCTTCCTCTTCGTTGCGGGTCGGATCTTTCTTGAGCGCGCGGATGATGGCGCCCTCGTCGATCGACGTGTCGATCACGCGGAGGACGGTGATCTCGTGTTTCTCGAACGTGCGGACGATTGCCTTCGTGAGGGGCTCGAAAGCACGCGCGAGCACGACGCCCTTCTGGGCGTCGATGGCGTCTTCAACGAGCACGAGGGTGGAGACGTTCTCCATGTCGAGCGCCTTGGAAACTTTCAGATCCTTGATCTCGTAGAAGAGATTCAGGAGGTCGATGTCGCTCGAATAGCCGATGGCACGGAGCAGCGTCGTGATCAGGAATTTCCGGCGCCGGCGGCGGCGGTCGAGGTAAACGTAGAGCAGGTCGTTATTGTCGAACTGCACCTCGAGCCAGGTGCCACGGTCGGGAATGATGCGGAAAGAGTGCAGCGGCTTGCCATTCGGGTGCGGCGTGACCTCGAACGCGATGCCGGGGGAACGGTGTAGTTGGGAAACCACTACGCGCTCGGCGCCGTTGATGATGAACGAGCCCCGCTCGGTCACCATGGGAATCTCGCCCATGTAGATGTCCTCGTCCTTGATGAAGTCTTCTTCACGGAGACGAAGCTTCACGTAAAGCGGCACGGAATACGTGATGCCCTCGCGCAGACACTCGAGTTCGGTGTTCTTGGGATCGCCCAAGTTGTAGGAGACGTATTCGAGCGTCAGGCGCTCGTCATAGCTCAGGATCGGGAAGACCTCGCGAAACACGGCTTCGAGGCCCTGCGGCTTGCGCTGCTTTTCGGGAATACCCTTCTGCAGAAAATCGAGATACGAAGTGATCTGAATCTCGATTAGATTCGGCGGCTGGATGACTTCGCGGAGCTTGCCGAAGTTGATGCGTTCAGAGTGATTGCGGTCGGCCATGGAAATTCCCGGTAGAGATTAGGAGACAGAAAAGACGCGGCAGTGCCCTCAATGGCCGCGTCGCAGGCTGGAAGGAGCGAAAGAACGAACTAAAACAGAAAAGGCAAAGGACAGGCCGCGCAGAGGCACGGCCTGTCCCGAAAAAATCGGAAGTTGTGCGATGGAAACCGCCAAGCTTCGTCGAATTACTTGAGCTCGACCTTGGCGCCGGCCGCCTCGAGCTTCTTCTTGATTTCCTCAGCTTCGGCCTTGGGAGCATTCTCCTTGACCGGCTTCGGCGCGCCTTCGACGAGGTCCTTGGCTTCCTTGAGGCCCAGGCCAGTGATGGCGCGGACTTCTTTGATGACGCCGATCTTGTTCGCGCCGGCTTCCTTGAGGATGACGGAGAACTCGGTCTGCGCCTCAGCGGCGGGAGCGGCGGCAGCGGCACCTGCAGCAGCAGGAGCGGCGGCAGCGGCAGCGGAAACGCCCCATTTGCCTTCGAGGTCTTTGACGAGGGCGGCTAGATCGATAACCGACTGGCCGGACAGCCACTCGATAACTTGGTCTTTGGTAACAGTGCTCATGTTGATGCTTCCTTGGGCGGACTAGCGGTTTCGAAGAATGAAACGCGTTTAAGAGACGTATCCCCTAGCCTCGCTCGTTGGATTACTTGCTTCACGGGCACGCGACGGAAACGCCGCGCCCCCGTAAAAATGGTTTTGGTTAAAAGGTGAGTGCGAACAACGGCTGGCGGTTAGGCCGCCGGAGCTGCTGGCTGGTCTTTCTTGACCTTGGCATCGAGGACGCGAACGAACGCGGCCGCGTTGCTCTTGAGGAGGCCGAGGAACTGCGAGCGCAGAGCCTCGAACGGCGGCAGATCAGCGATCTTCTTGAGATCGGCGGCGCTGACAATTTTCTTGTCCAGCACGCCGACCTTGATCTCGAGCTTCTGCTTATCTTCGAAGAACTTTTTCAGGATCTTCGCGACACCCGCCGAATTCTTGCCGCCGACGACGACGGCCGTGGGGCCGGTCAGCGCGGACTCGAACTCAGGCAGACCGAGTGCCTTGGCGGCAACGCGGAGCGAGCTGTTCTTGACGACGTGAAACTCAGCCTTCTCCACGGCGAGACGCTTGCGCAGCTCCGCGGTATCGGCGACGCTCACCTTCGAGAAATTCGCGAGGATGACGTAGTCACTCTTCTTGAGGTGCGTATCGACCTCGGAAATCAGGTATTGTTTTTCTGCTCTCATGGTCGTGCGCCTTAGTATTTCGAGAACTCGGTGGACGCGATCTTCACGCTCGGGCTCATGCTCGAGGAGATCGTGACGGTCTTGATGAATTGGCCGCCCTTGAAGGTGCCGGGTTTGCCTTTGCCGACCGCCTCGAGGACGGCCTGCGCGTTTTCGAGAATCTGCGCGGGCGTAAACGAACGCTTGCCGACGCCAACCCCGATGTTCGCGGTCTTGTCCATCTTGAATTCCACGCGGCCGGCCTTCACGGCCTTGATGCCAGCGGCAACATCGTCGGTGACGGTGCCCGCCTTCGGATTCGGCATGAGGCCCTTGGGACCGAGGACACGCGCGAGCGTGCGGACTTGCTTCATGGCTTCGGTCGTCGCGATGGCGACGTCGAATTCGAGCCAGCCTTCGCTTACTTTCTTCATGAGCTCAGCCATACCCGCCTCATCGGCGCCAGCGGCGAGGGCCTTTGGTGCATCGTCCGTGAAGACGATCACGCGGACCTTTTTACCCGAGCCGTTGGGCAACGGCGTGGTGCCACGGACATTTTGCTCGCCGGAAGTGGCGTCAAC
>JANPIT010000059.1:0-3470 GCA_031425115.1 Opitutaceae bacterium
CAAGCCAGCGGCGTGATTTTCCTGAGCGGCGATCGGCACTGGTGCGAGCTGTCGCGGATGGAAGGGCCGGGTTACCCGCTCTACGATCTCACCGCGAGCGCGCTGACGGAAAAGCACCCGCGCGGCACGCCGTCGGAGAACCGTTACCGCGCAAACCCGACCACGTTTCACGATGTGAATGTCGGCCACCTGCACATCGACTGGGCCGCCGCTGATCCGGTTGTGACCATGAAGATCGTCGACTTCGCGGGCGCCGTGCCACTCAAACACACGCTGCGCTTCAGCGAGCTGCAGGCGAAGCGCTAGGGGCAGGAATCGAGGGGTGGGCGGCGCACGGGATGCCGGGGAGAATTCGCGTCGCGTCGCCGCAGGGGCACCGGCAGGTCGAAAGCGCACGGCGCGCTATCCGCATGTTTACGTATCCCGCGTTCCGCGCGGTTTCGGTATGATGGCGTGGCACTTCGCTCCTCATCATCTTGCTATGCACTCTCTCATTCGTCGCTCGTATCGCACCCTTGGAATCGCACTCGCCGTAGTCCTGGCCTCGCCCGTGTCGCATGCCGCGGATTACGTCCTGGCGCCCGAGTTCCTGGCCAATCCGGCACCGCATGTGCAGTTCGATTCGTTGAAGGCGCTGCGCGTCACCGATACGTTGGTCGTGCCCACGCTTTACCTCCGCGTCGCCACGGAGGGCAGCGTGTTTGTGAGCAAGGGCGCCGGCAGTAGCACTGCCTCGGCCAAGGGTTCCTACAGTGTGCACGGCCTCGAGAAAGCCGCGTTGATGGCGCTGGCGACGCAGCTCTACGATAATTTCGTGCAGCGCCTGAAGGCCGAGGGTTGGAAGGTGATCACGTATGATGACATCAAAGGCGAGGCGGAGGTCACGCAGATGGAGCGTCGGGCGGCGGACGGCCCACTTGGATTCCCGCAGGAGAAAACGGCGGATGGCCGCACGAACTACGCGATCGTCACGCCGTCGGACACGCAGAATTTCAAACCCGCGATGCAAGGCCTGCACTGGACCTTCCGCCATGTGAGCAAGGCCAAGAACGCGACGGTGATCGTCCCGCACATCGACATTGTTGCCCCGCAGATTTGGGGCGAGACGCGTAAAGGCGTGAGCAGCGCCAGCGCCAAGGTGAATACCGCTCCCGGCATGAACTTGAATCACGCTCTTATCCTCGCGCTCACGCCGAAGGGCGGCGGCGGCGTAATCAGCAAGGTCAAGTATGCGATCGTAAACACCGGTGAGAATGTCGGCGCCTTTGTCGACGCGAAGAACACCACGCCCACTGCCGCGAACGGCATTAGCAAGGGCCTGAGTATTCTCGGCGGGGGCGGCACCATCAATCGTTCGTCCGCTGCCTATCAATTTGCGATCGACCCGAAGGCGTTTGAGACCGCGGTGCTTCGCGGGGGCGATGCTTACCTGGCGCATGTCGCCAAAGCGATCGCGGCCGAGCGGCCGTAAGGGTTGACCGCGCTTTTGGAGCCGGAATTCCAGAGTTTAATTCAGAAGCCAGAAAGCCAGAAAACGGGGATGATGAGTGCCGGTTTCCTGGCTTTTGCGCGCCGCGCCTGCGCCATGAATTGAGTGAGCCGCTCGCGCGATCCTAGCGTCTACGGTTTCCAGCTCTGTTACATTGACGTGACCTGCCTCGACTTCGGGCGGACGGCCGTTGTAATGCGGCGTCCCCCTTCACGTTATGTTTTCCCTACTCGTTGGCGTGTTACTCGGAGTTGGTGCGGCCACGCTGCTGACTTTGCTCGTTGGTGTCTACACGATCGGCCCCACGGAGCGCGGCGTGATCGCCACGTTCAAGCGCGCGCAGCGCATCCCCGGCATGCTCGCGGACGACCCGGAGCTCGGGCCGCTGATCGAGGGAGAGACTGACCGCTATAATTACCCACTCATTCGAGTGATTCCTCCCGGCGGCCCTTATTTCAAATGGCCGTGGCAGCGGCTCTATCGGATCGATATGACGATTCAGACGACGGACATCACGTGGGATCCTGATATCAAGCAGGACACGATCGAGGCCGTGACGAAGGACAACCTGACGGTCTCCATCACGGGCCAGATCCGCTGGCGGCCGTGCGAGCGCAACCTCTACCCGTATCTCTTCGGCGTAACGCAGCCCGCCGCGCATGTCATGGGCTTTTTCGTCTCGGTGCTGCGTGATCGCATCGCGACGTTCCACGGCGAGATGCACGACGGCGCCGTGGAGGGTATATCGATCAACGATCTCCGGAAGAATCTTTCCAGCATCAATCACTATATGGAGGAGTCCTGTCGCAAGACCGCTGCGCGCTACGGCATCGAACTCGATGCGGCGCTGATCACCACAATCGATCCGCCGGCCGATGTCGATGAGGCCCTGGCCTCGATCAATACAACGCAGAACCAGGTGGCCGCCGCGATCAGCCAGTCGCGGGCCGACGCCGATCAAAAGCTCACCATGGCCGAGCAGGCGGTGCAAATCGCGCGCAATCGTGCCGAGGCGGAAGCCGCGCCGTTGCTCGAATTGGGCAAGACGCTCGAGGCCATGCACGGCGAAGGCGGCAAGGCTGCCCTCGATGCTTATCTGCGCAACGCCCTCCTGCCACTGCGCGAACGCGCCGCGCAGACGATCGTCAACGCCTGATCGCCCCCACTCCATGAACTTCTTCATCGCACTCGCCGCCGGATTTTTCCTCACGTGGCCGATCATCGGTCTCTTCAACGCGCTGGGCCGTTTGTTCCAACTCTGGCGGACCGTTCCCGAGTGCACCGCGCTCGTTTATACCCTATTCGGCAAAGTCATCGGAGAAGTGCGCGAGCCCGGACTTTTCTTCCCGATCGCTCATTTTGGGCCGCGCGCGCTGCTACTCCCCATCTTCGGCAAGACCTACCCGGTTTCGACGGCGCTCGGCCAGTCCTACCTGCGTAATCAACTCGTGAACTCCGAGGAGGGCGCCCCGATGGGCGTGGGTATCTGGTATGAGAAGTTCGTGAAGACGCCGACGGCCTTTCTCTTTCAGAACGCGGATCCCGCCGGCTCGCTGCGCGCCAACGTTGCCACGGCTGTTTCCAAGCAGCTCTCCAACCTGAAACTGGAAATCCTGCTCGAGGATCGCGACGCTCTCTCCCAACGCGTGCGCGAGGAAGTCTCACCCGCTTCCACGAAGTGGGGCTACCAGCTTGGATCGACCTACATTCGCAAGGTCGCCTTCCGCGACAAAGGCATGATCCTGGAAATTGAGCGCAAGGTGGTGAACCGGCTGCGCCAAGTCACCGCGGCGATGAAACAGGACGGCGAGAACAAGGTGGCGCTCATCCACTCCGACGCAGAGAAGAAGGCGTCGCAGCGCTTCGGCGAAGCCCAGGCGGTGCGACCGAAAGTGGTGGGCGATGCGCTGGCCGAGATTCAGGAAAACGCCGAGGTGGCCGCGGCGCTTTTCAGGCTGCTCGAGATTCAAGCCACGACCAG
>JANPIT010000060.1:0-6485 GCA_031425115.1 Opitutaceae bacterium
TGTCGGCGAGAAAGCGCGGGATGACACCGTCAAGGCCTTTGGCAACCTCTCGCGCCGACGTGGCGATGTCCTTCGAAATATCACCGAGCACCTGCTCTTCCGCGATCCGCCCGCCGCAGCCCGTCGCGATCCGAATCTCGAGCCGCTTCTTGTCCTGAGTCAGGATGTCCTTCTTCGGAATGAACATCGTGCTACCCAGGCTCCGGCCACGCGGAATGATCGTCACTTTGTGGACGGGCAAATGACCGTCATCGAGCACGGCTTGAACCAGCGCGTGACCCGCTTCGTGATAGGCCGTGAGTTTTTTCTCCTCGTCGTCCATCAGGCGACGGCGCTCACGCCCAAACTGAACCTTTTCGCGCGCGTCATCGACGTCGATCATCTCGACTTTCTTCTTGCCGCGCCGAGCCGCCAGTAGCGCGGCCTCATTTAACAAATTGGCCAGCTCTGCACCGGACAACCCTGGGGTGCCCCGCGCGATCACCTGCAAGTCGACGTTCTCGGCGAGCGACACTTTCTTCGCGTGCACGCGCAGAATCTGCTCGCGACCGATGAGGTCAGGCAGATCGACGTAAATCTGGCGGTCGAAGCGACCCGGCCGCAGCAGCGCGCTATCCAGCACGTCCGGCCGATTCGTGGCCGCGATAATGATCACGCCTTCCGTGGTGTCGAAACCATCCATCTCCACGAGCAGCGAATTAAGCGTTTGCTCGCGCTCGTCGTTGCCACCGCCGAGACCGGCGCCGCGCTGACGACCGACTGCATCGATTTCATCGATAAAGATCAGACACGGCGCGCTCTTGCGCCCCTGCTCGAACATGTCGCGCACGCGGCTCGCGCCAACGCCCACGAACATCTCGACAAAGTCCGAACCCGAAATACTGAAAAACGGCACGTCCGCCTCGCCTGCCACCGCCTTGGCGAGAAGCGTTTTGCCCGTGCCCGGAGGTCCCACCATCAGGATGCCCTTGGGAATGCGGCCGCCCATTTTCGTGAACTTCTTCGGATCCTTGAGGAATTCGACGACCTCCGACACCTCTTCCTTCGCTTCATCGCAGCCCGCCACTTCGGCAAACGTGATCTTGTCACGGTCGCGCGTCAGCAACTTCGCACGGCTCTTGCCGAAGCTCAACGCACCACGGCCGGCTTGGCGGAGTTGGCGCACGAACAGGAAATACAGCAAACCGATGATGATGACGAAAGGAATGACCTGCGCGAGAATCGAGGTCACCAGCGTTTGCGTTGGCGCCTCTGCGAAGATCTTCGTCTTACCCAGCCGCTCGTGCGTCGTCTCCGTCACACGCCCGGCCGCCCGGAACTGGCGGTAAGGCGTGTTCGCATCGCGCCGGCTCTCGCCGGTGATCGTCGTCCAATCCCGCGCGCCACCGCTCGGATCGGGGCGGAGCATCGGCGGCCGGTTCGGATCGCGGTTGATGTTACCCGCTTCCGCACGTTCCACGACCTCTTGAATCGTCAACACCTCGGGGGTGCTGCTCATGCCCGGTGAGTAGTAGAGCAGGGCCAGCACCGCGGCCACGAGCAGTAGCCAGAAAATAAGCATTTTCGGCTGAAAGCGATCCGGGGGCAGATTCTTCAGTGGCCTGCGATTCTTTTTGTTGTCGGGTTCGGACATTTAAAAATGTGGACTGAGCGCGGAAGGTGGATGTTCCGCTGGGATAAGTCAATTGGCGCGCCTCTGGAATGTGCGTCGAGACTTTCCAGACTTTTCGAAACGCAACAGCCGCCCATCGCTCACCGCAAATCCTTCCCGGCCTAAACTCTGACGCGTTCGCCCGCCCGTCATTAACACGTCCAACAGGACATCGAATCCCTGGCGCGAAAGATCGCCCGCCCGCGGTTGCGCGAGGAGCCAGCGGTGCAGCGCCCGCCGCCACAACGCGCGCGGTTTTCCGCTCAAAAGGGTTAGGTCCATCTGCCCCTTCTCCTCTAAAACCCCAAGCTGATCCAACCACGCTTCTAACGCCGCATCGTCCTCCTCCAGAAGCTGCCGCGAACGTGCGGCGCCGGCAACCGCATCGCGCTGCGCCGCCTCCGCCCACGCCGGGAGAACGTCTCGCCGGATGCGATTACGGAAAAACACGCCCCGTTGATTGCTCGAATCTTCGCGCCAGATCGCGCCGGCTGCGCGCAAGGCCGCGACGATCTCGGCCTTCTTGAGCGGCAGGAGTGGTCGCAAATGAACCCGGCGTCCCGGCAGCTGTTGCACGGGCCGCGGCGCCGCCAGTCCGCCCGCGCCGCTTCCACGCGCCAGCCGCATCAACAGCGTCTCGGCGACATCGTCCTGATGGTGCCCAAGCCACAGCACCCGCCCTCGGCGGGCGAAAAACGTCATGCGCGCGGCGCGCGCTTCCCCTTCACTCGCCTCGCGCGGCGCCTCCGCCCAGCGCTCTTCCATCAGTTTGACTCCGAGCTGCGCGCAGACCCGTCGGCAGAATGCCGCATCGCCCCGTGACTCCGCCCCGCGCAAGCGGTGATCAAAATGCACCGCCCGCAACGCACGTCGTCGCTCCGGCCAGTGCACCCATAACAGCAATAACACCGCGAGCGAATCCGCTCCCCCGGAAAAGGCGACGGCCCACGCGCCGCGGCGTGGAGCGTTCTCTGCCCACGCCCGCACCGCGGGATCGAGCCGTTCCCGCGGGATTGCTCCCGCCAACAATTCCGCGACCGCCGGCCAATCGACCGCTGTCTCCACTTTCTTCACACGCGCGCGCCGGGCCATGCAGGGTGTCTCCGGTTCGCTTCACCCTTCCTCGTTGCCTCGGCTTCCTGCTTGAATCCCCGTCAGCCACTCAGCCGAACGTCAGGAATTCTTTGCCGAAATACGGCACCAAGGCCGCCGGAATCTTAACGCGCCGATCCGCCTGCAGGTTGTTTTCCAGCAGCGCTGCGAGCACGCGCGGCACCGCGAGACCCGAGCCGTTGAGAGTGTGCACCAGCTCCGGCTTGCCCGAATCTTTCGAGCGGAAACGAATCTGCGCCCGCCGCGCCTGGAACGCTTCGAAATTCGAGCAGCTCGATACCTCGAGCCAGCGCTTCTGCCCCGCGGCCCACACCTCGAGATCGAATTTTTTCGACTGCGAGAATCCAAGATCGCCGCCGCACATCAGCAGCACGCGATACGGCAGCTCGAGCTTCTGCAACAGCCGCTCCGCGTCGCCCCGCAGCTTGTCCAGCTCGTCATAGCTCGACGACGGGTGCACCCACTTCAGGAGTTCCACCTTGTCGAATTGATGGAGCCGGTTCAGTCCGCGCACATCCTTGCCATAACTTCCCGCCTCGCGACGAAAACACGGCGTGTAGGCGCAGCGATAAATGGGCAGCGCGCTCTCCTCGACGATTTCATCGCGGAAGAAATTCGTCAGCGGCACTTCCGCGGTCGGCACCGCGTAGAGTTTGTCGATCGTCGTCTCATACATCTGCCCTTCCTTGTCTGGCAGCTGTCCCGTCGCCGTCGCGCTCGCCGCGTTCACAAAAATCGGCGGCGCCACCTCGGTGTAGCCGGCCTTCACGTCTTCATCCAAAAAGAACTGCAGCAGCGCCCGCACGAGTCGCGCGCCATCGCCGACATAAAATGGAAATCCCGCGCCGGTGACCTTCGAACCGCGCGCGAAGTCGAAGAGTTTCTCGAAACCCGGAATCTCCCAATGCGGCAACGCATCCGCCGACACCGCGTTCACATCGCCTTTCGTGGCGAAGACTTGATTTTCCTCGGGTGTCCGCCCCTCCGGCACGCTGGCGTGCGGCACATTGGGGATCGAAAGCATCGCCTGGCGAAATTTCTCCTCGGTCTCCTTCAACAGCACCTCGCGCTCCTTCACCTGGCCCGACACCGCCTTCATTTCGCCCACCTTGGCCACAAACTCCGGCGAGCCTTTTGGCAACGCCGCCATCGCAGTGTTGGCCGCCTTTTGCTTGCCGCGCAGTGCTTCTACTTCCTGCAAGAGCGCGCGCCACGCCGTGTCGATCGCGAGCACCGCGTCGAGATCGACTTCGAGATGTTTCTTGGCAATCGCCGCGCGAACAACGTCGGGCGATTCACGGAGGAGCTTCGGATCGAGCATGGAAAAAGATTATTCGAAGAAACCACTAATGAACACTAATCGCAGGGAATTGAGGGAATGGTAGAGGGGGCGGCGTCTGAATTCCTAAGAATTGCCCCACTATTAGTGAAGATGAGTGGGTCAAACCGTCTTTCCGTTTCCAGTTTTCCAGCTTTCCACATTCAACGTTTGGTTTTTGATCACTTGAATCGCGCCCGCGCGCGCTGGAATTTCGAGAACACTTCCTTCGCCGACAATAGCTTCAAATCCCCCACGGGCGCCTGAATCACGAAATTACCCGGCTCGTTGAGTGGATACGGCCCGAACAACCGTGGATCCGTGGGCCCAAAGATGCCCACCACATGCACGCCCAGCGCCGCCGCGAGATGCATCGGACCGCTGTCGTTGGCGATCACCCACTCCGCGCGCTTCACCAGTGCCGGCAACGACACCAGGCTCGTGTTGCCCGTCAGATTGAAGAATTGCGCCGGCGGAAACGCCGCCCGGTCGTGCACGTAGCTGCTCCCCGCCCACACGACTTTGCGATTCTTCTCCTCGCGCAGCAGCAGTTCCGTGAGCTGCTTGAACCCGCCCCACGTTTTTTCCGCCCGCCGACTGTCGACGAACATCACGATTGGCTTCCCCCCGCCGCGCGTATCCGCAAACCGGAGATTCAAACTGTCCACCTCGCGAAACTTCAGCGTGCCGCGCAACTCCGGCTTGGCCCCGAGCACCGTGCAGAACTGCAGCAGGATCTCCAACGCATGGCTGCGCTTCCCCTCAGGTGGCAGCGACACTTTCTGATCGTAAAACACACCCGCAAACTCCCGCGCATCCGCGCGCCCCACCTTTTTCGTCGCCAGCGTGCGGGAGGTCATCAGCCCGGTTCGCAACAGGCCCTGCATGTCGAACACGTAGTCGAACGTCGTTTTGCGCAGCTCCTTCATGAGCTTCAAAAACCCCTTCGCGCCTGCGTTGCGCTCGAACACATGCACTTGGTCCACCGCCTCACACGCCCGCACGATGGGCGCAAAAATCTCGCGCACCACCCACGAAATCCGCAGGTGCGGCACCTGCGCTTTGATCGAGGTGGCGACCTGGAGGCCGTGCACGATGTCGCCCAGCGACGATGGCTTGATGATGAGGAGTTCGGTCATGAACGCGTTCGGACTGCGTAAGCGGTATGTTTCATGGATATTACGCCCTGAAATCAAACGCCAAATCGACGGAATCGCGCTGCCTAACAATAAGTTTGTCATTCTCCGCGCAGCACAGAATCCAGTGGGACTGACGCACGCGGCCTGCAGTTGATTTCATCACTGCGCTCAGAATGCCGGCCTGCCCCCTCTCCTCCCTTCAAATCACCGCGTGCTGCTTCTTTCGCTAAAAATTCTCGGGTGGCTCGCCGCGAACGCTCCGGAGGCGGTCCTTCGCATCCTGGCCGCCGGCCTCGGTGATTTTATTTTCCTCTGCCTTCCGCGGCGGCGTCGGCTCGTTCTCTCGAACCTCCATCACGCGTTTCCCGACCAGCCTGCCGCCTGGCACCGCGCCATCGGCCGCGAGAGTTGCCGCCGGCTGATCGAGACCGGTCTCCTATCCCTCGCAACGCCCTATCTCACCGAGCGCCGCTACCGGGAAATCATCTCCCTGTCACCCGCCCTGCGCGCCGTCTATGCCGAGCACGCACAGGATCCGGCCGCGACCCTGATTTGTTCTCCGCACATCGCCTACTGGGAGGCGCAGACCGCCAAGCCGCTGCTCATCCCCGCTCCGTTCCCGGAGTTTGGCATCATCTTCCGGCCCCTCGATAATCCCGCCGCAAACGCCTTCGTCAAAGCGTCCCGCGAGCGTTTCGGCATGAAACTGCTCTCGCGCAAAGATGGCTTCGCTGAGGCGCTCAAGATCCTTCGCCGCCGCGGTTTCGTCGGCGTCCTCTTCGACCAAAACGCCGGTATCCAAGGCGCCCTCACGACCCTTTTCGGCCGCGTGTGCGCCACGACCGAGCTGCCCGGTCTGATGGCGGAAAAGTTCAACGCGCGCGTCGTCGGGATCTTTCCCCGCCGTCTCGCCTTCTGGCGCATCGAGATCGGCGCGGAGCGGATCGCGCACGATGGTTCCGGCGCCGCGGTCACGATCGGACTCAACCGCTGGCTCGAGCGCCTCCTCTCGTCGGACGATAATCTTTGCGCCTCCTGGCTCTGGGCCCACGACCGCTGGCGCAACCAGGACATGCCGTCGCGCCGTTTTCGGCTCGAAGCCAAACGCGATTTGCTCGCCGCCGAGCTCTCGGCGCGCGGGATTGCCGCGCTTCCCCGCCGCACCCGCATTTGGATCCGACTCCCCAACTGGCTCGGCGATGTCGTCATGGCCCTCCCGCTCCTCCGCGCGCTCCGTGCCGGTCGCCCCGACGCGGAGATCACG
>JANPIT010000061.1:0-2105 GCA_031425115.1 Opitutaceae bacterium
GCGGGAAGGTGCAATACGCGCGATCGAAACGCATGCCGCGCGCGGCGAGTCGGTCGATATTGGGCGTTTGCGCGACGGCATCGCCGTAGCAGCCCAGCATGTTGTTCAAATCATCGGCGATGATGAAGAGAACATTGCGACGGGTCTCCGCTGCCATCGCGGATCCGAACGCAAGAACGCAAGCAAGGAGGCAGGCAAAGTTGCGAAGGTGGATGAGGCGCATGAGAAAGGCGGTCGGGTTTCGAGAGCGGGGAGGCGGGGCGTGGGGAAAAAGGGGGAGGAGGCTGCCCGATTCGATTCAGATATTCGTTCGGCGAGGAAATGCCAGCGTGGGCTTATAAAGAGGAAAGAGAAAGAAACGGGCAATCCGCTCAAAACCTGGTTTGCGCCGACCGGAGTGCCGACTTGAATGGCGTTTCCATTTTACGGCCGCGCTTCGAGCTCTTAATCTCGATCATGCCTCTCGAACTATTTTCAAAGTTTCGCTTCGTTTTTTTTTCGGTGCGCTGGCGAGTGGCGCGTTCGCTGCGGCGGAGGCTGGAGGGCGGCGGCCTAATATTCTGTTGATCACGGCGGACGATCTGGGGTGTCAGCTTTCCTGTTACGGCGAGAAGCGCTTCTCGACGCCGCGGCTCGATGCGCTGGCGGCGGAGGGCGTGCGCTTTGAAAATTTCTATGTCGCTCAGTCATCGTGCAGCCCGTCGCGCGCGGCGCTGCTGACCGGACGCTGGCCGCATCAGAACGGGCAGGTTGGGCTCGCGCACTTGGGCTTCCGCCTGCACCCGGGCCAGCCCAACATGACGCGGCTGCTCAAGGACGCGGGGTATCGCACGGGCATCATCGGGAAGCTGCATGTGGAGCCGGTCGCGGATTTTCCGTGGGACTGGATGCCGGCGCGGGAGAAGATGGCGGCGGGGCGGACGCGCGAAGTGCGCTGGGTGGCGAACCAGAGTCGCGAATTCATCGCCAGCGCGAAGGCCGCGGGGAAGCCGTTCTTCTACTACGTGAACTTTTTTGATCCGCACGGTCCCTACGTGCCGGGCGTTAATCAGGTGGACGGTTTCCCGGAGCGTCCACTCAACGTGGATACTTTGGCCGAGTCCTATCCGATGGGCGCGGGCGATGGCGGCAGCGCCAAAGAATCGTCGGTCATGGTCGCGAATACCATCCGTCGACTCGACGCGGGGATCGGGCTGCTGCTTGAAGAGCTGAAATTGGCGGGGGTCGCGGAAAACACGGTCGTGGTTTTTCTGGGGGACAACGGCCTGCCGGTGCAGCGCGGCAAGACCACGAGTTACGAGCAAGGGGTGCGCGTGCCGCTCCTGGTGCGCTGGCCGGGCGTGACCAAGGCGGGACAGGTCCGGCGCGAGCTGGTTTCCGCACTCGACCTCATGCCCACGATCATGGGCGCGGCCAGCGTGGGCGCGCCGGCAGGCCTCGCGGGACAGTCGATCACTGCCTTGTTGCGCGGAGAGAGCGTTCCTTGGCGGGAGTTTCTCTTCACGGAAATGAATTATCACGTGCCTGATACCTTCAAGCCGCAGCGCACGGTGCGCGACGTTCGTCACAAGCTCCTGCTCAATTTGGATCCGACCGGTGGCCAGCCCGCCGTGGAGCTGTTCGATCTGGAGACTGATCCGGGCGAGCGAAAAAATCTCGCTGACGATCGGACGCTCGCGGCGACCCGCGCGCGGCTCGAACAAGCGCTGCGGCAGTGGCAACGCGACAGCGGCGATCCGCTGCTCGACCCGGCGCGGGTTCAACGTTGGAAAGCGGCGGCGATCGAGTGGGCCAATCTCCCGCGCGTGCAGGTCGGGCCGCGAATGGTCGTGAAGATTCCGGAGGGCGGGCTCGACGCGTTGAGGTGAGTGCGACGGCGGGCTCCTGAGATCACATACTTCCAGGTGGCCACCGGTCAGAGGGGTTACGCGCGTCGCTGGCGGTCGATGCGGCGACGGGCGCAAGAGCGGCCTAGACGTGTGGTGGTCCTGATGTTGTCTGCTGAAACGCAGTTTTCTGGACACCCGTGAGCATCTCGCCAATTTCTGGATTAGTTGCCGGAGGAGTGGCTGAGTGGTTTAAGGCACCTGACTTGAAATCAGACG
>JANPIT010000062.1:0-2044 GCA_031425115.1 Opitutaceae bacterium
CGAGGCGAAATTCGCGAATGAGCTGCACGCCCGCCGCCTCGTCCGGCTGGCTGGTCAGCCGCACCGCGCGCGGCCCGATGGCCTCGGCCTGCCACTCGCCCGCCCAGAGTTTCTCGCGCCGGGGAATGACCTGCTCCGGCCCAATGTCGAAGCGACCCGCACTCGAGGGAGCCTTCGGTCCGCCCGGCGTGCCCCATTTCACTTCCTGCGGATCGAGCTAAAGCGCGTTTTTCCCGTGGTGTGAGTATTCCAGCACGCGGCCGCCGACGTGATGGCCGAGCGTGACGCGGGTGTCGGCGTTCGAGAGCTCGAAGCAGTCGGGGTAATTCAACACCTTCACGCGTCGCACTCCCTCCGGCAGCTCGGCCGCGCTCGCACCGACCGCCCAACCCAACCAGACCACGGTGAAGAAGGGCAAGCGCATGACCGATGCTGAGCGGAGCGGGTGCGGAACGTGCAACGACCAATTACCGGGCTCCGACGGCGGCGAGCCCACGGCGCGGACTATTTCAACACGACGTTTCTCCAGAGCGCGTTGCCGGCAACCCGATTGGGCACGAAGACGCGCTGGTAGAGGCGCAACGTGGTCTCCCGGCCGGCAAACTCCTTCAAATCGATGTCGAGCGTCCGCCACACGCGTTGCGATGACGTCGAACTGATCACGTCTTTGAAGAGGACTTTGTTGTCCGCGTAGACCGTGAGTTCCCACGCGCGACCGGGTTCGGCGCCCGCGTCGAACGTGAGTCGCGCTCCAGCGCCTAGCATTGCGGTGCGCCGCAGAAGGCAGGCACGCACTTCGTCGCGGGGGTAAGTTGCGAGGATGTCGCCTTCCAGACAGGTGATGCCGCGAATGCCCGCCATGCCTCCGCCCGCTCCGCCGAACCCAGCGCGCTCGAGCGTCCAATCGGGATTCCAATAGCGGGTAAGATCGGCGAGGACGAATCGCTCGGCAGGTTGCTGCACGATGGCTTGCGCCGGGATACGCAGGGTGTCGCCGGTGAACGTCCCTTTTTCGGCCAATAGAATTTTCTCGCCGATGACGGCGGTGCGGCGGGCCAGCTCGGAAATGCTCTCGTCCACGGGTGGCGTGAATTCCTTCACGCTGCCCATGCCTTTGCCGACCATGCGATCGTTGAACTGGGCAACGAGTGCGGCCGGGAGCGCCTTCATGCCGTGCATCGCGCCGATAACGGCGGCCGCGTTCGCGCCGTTGCAGTCCGCATCGGAGAAATCGGCGGCGCGCGCAATGAGGTTCATCGTTGGCCAAAACTCGCCGCGCCCAAACCAGAGTGCCGCGGCGACGATTCCGCCGTTCGCCACCGCGTTGTTGGTTGCTGGATACTCGATGTGCCACCGGTCCTCGACGGCGTTCACGATCGCCTCGAAGGATTCGCCCGCATCCGCGAGCGTGACCACCAGGTCGATGCTCTGACGATAGGGCGAACTGGGATCGAGGATCCTCACGGCGTCGCGGACGACAGCCTGCGGATCCTTGGTGGTGAAACCGAGGCTGATGGCGGCGGCGGTGAACACGGCGCCGTCCGTGCCTTCGGCGTAGCCGTTGATACGGCCAAAGGTGCGCGCCATCCGGCCGGCAACGTTCGGCAAACCCGGTGCGAGCGCGCCGTAGAGGTCACTGCTGAACTGCGGCCCCAATGTGAACCAAAGTTTGTTGTAGCGCGGATGGCCGAGGTCCGCGCCTTTGATCCCCTTGGCGAGGTTGAGGCGCGCCTGCTCACTGGAGCCCCACGAGCCGCACTGGTTGTCCGCCCATTGCTGCCCCAGTTGCTCAACGGTGAGACCGATCCCGTATTTCTCGAACGCCCGCACGGCCGCCATCTCGTAATACCAATCGTCGTCGACCGGTGCAAACGTGGCCGGCTTTCCTTCCCACTTCATCGGCAGATGGTCGATGGGGGTGACCGAGGCGGTGCGGTGTTCGAACTCGAGTGCGACGAGCACGGCGATGATCTGGCCCGTCCAGATCGCCTGCACGCGGTCGACGTAGTCTGCGCGGGTGAGCGTAAGGTCCGCCCGGGCCGGC
>JANPIT010000063.1:0-1598 GCA_031425115.1 Opitutaceae bacterium
TATTGCTGGGGTGGTTACATCTGGCAGGTGCACGATCTCGTCGTCGGCCCGCTACTCCGTGGACCCGAATGGCCTCACCCGGCGCCGTCGGCGTTCAACGGCCAGGGCCTCCCGGAATCGTTTCGCCATCGCTCGCTCGACGGCGCGCCGTTCACGTGGCGCGGCGCACACGGCGTGGCGCTGGGCGCGGGCGAGCTGAGCACGGATGCCAGCGGCACTGTCACGCTCGGCACACCCTGCGAGTGGCGCGTCCTCGCGGAAGAATCGCGCCTCACCTTCACCACGGTTCACTCGGCCGCGGGGTTCCGGTATGAACTCACGCGCAACGTCTCGCTCCACGGCCGCGAACTGCGGTCACACACGCTCCTGCGCAACGCGTCGGACGACGCGCGCCTCGTGCTCGAATGGTTCGCCCACCCGTTTTTTCCCCTCGTCGACGGCGTCGTCCGCGCCGAATTGCCCGTCGGCACATCTCTGGCCGAAAATGCCGGCTTCACTCTCGCCGACCGCGCGCTGACGCAGCGACGCGCGTTTCTCCGGCAAGACGACGGCCACATGGAACGCAGCCTCCGCCTCCCGGCCGGTCAACCACTCGTGGCGACGCTCGCGCATCCAAGGATTGGAGACATCTGTTTCGCCACGGACTTCGCTCCGAGCGCGTGTGTCATTTGGGGCAATGACCGGACGTTCTCCTGCGAGCCGTATCTCGCGCTCGACCTCGCGCCGGCCGAAGCGCGCGAGTGGGAACTCGTTTACCGGTTCGGCGCGAGGTGATTCGCGCGCCGTTGGCATTCGACACTCCGCGCGGGCCTCACGCGGGAGCAGGAACCAGACGATCGGTGCCTCCTCAGCTTCCGATCACCAGCACGCCCTTGAACACCGCGAGCACCACACCGACCAGCGCGCAGCAGACGGCGAAGCCGATCGCATCGACCTTGTCCCACTTGGTGAATTCCCAGTTGGAACGGGGAAACAATTTGGTGTGATCGTAGCGGGACGGGTTCGCGTAGCTCACCTCCACCGCCAGCGCGTCCTCCTCGAGTGTGGGCCCCACGGGTGTTTTCATGCGCGCGTAGAAACGCGCCACTCGATCGGGATCGGTTGGCCGCGAAAGCAGGCTCACGACCACCACGAGGATCACGGGGATGAGGAAATCGACCATGTAGCGGGTGGTGAGCAGATGCGCCGCGGTGAATCCGGCGACGTCGAAGCCCAGCAATGAGAGAAGATACGCCTCCGTGCGGAAAAGCCCCTTGCCCGTTTTCGGCGAGTTCAGGTCCTTCGGATCCACGCGCACCACGCCTTCCTCGAAAAAGACCGAGACCGGCTCGATCCGCCGCGTCTTCATAATCGTCTGTCCCTCGGCCGTGGCGAGACCGGCCGCAACATCCGCGGGGCTGGCGGCGACCTGCGACGTCACCACTCGTTCACGCGTCATCAACGTGAGCGACTCCGAACGCGCCAACGCGGGAATCGACGAAACCACGGACGGCACGACGGCGATGAGAAACAGCGTCACGATCACCTGCACCAGCACGGCGACCTGCGTCACCCGCCGCCAGAGGAAGAGCAGCGTGATCGGCACGCCCCAGACCAGC
>JANPIT010000064.1:0-1612 GCA_031425115.1 Opitutaceae bacterium
GCTCGCGGCGCAGGGCATGAAATTCACGCAGGCCTACTCCGCCTGCACGGTGTGCTCGCCCACCCGTGCTGCCGTCATGACCGGCAAGTATCCAGCGCGCTTACACATCACCGACTGGATCGCCGGGCACCGCCGGCCGCACGCCAAGCTCGCCATCCCCGACTGGCGCCTCCAGCTCCCCCTCGAGGAGAAGACCATCGCCGAGGAACTCAAGGCACGCGGCTACGCCACGGGCCTCTTCGGCAAATGGCACCTCGGCGGCGAAGCGTTCTTCCCAGAAAAACAGGGCTTCGATGTCAACGTCGGCGGCTGTGAGATGGGCGCGCCGCGCAATTATTTTCCGCCCTATGGCATCACCAATCTCAAGGACGAGCAGCCCGGCGAATTTTTGACCGACCGTCTGACCCGCGACGCTCTCACCTTCATCGACGCGAACAAGGCGCGCCCGTTCTTCATCTACGTGCCGCACTACGCCGTCCACACGCCGCTCGCCGGGAAACCCGAAGTCATCGAGAAATACAAAAAGAAGATCGCCGCCGGCAACTACACGCAGACCAATCCCGTTTACGCCGCGCTCGTCGAAAGTGTCGACGATAGCGTCGGCGCCGTGATGAAAAAACTCGCCGAGCTGAAGCTCGATGGAAACACCGCGATTTTCCTCACCGGCGACAACGGCGGTCTGAGCGGCACGCTCAACGCCGAGGGCTGGCGGCCCGGCCCCACGCGCAACGACCCGCTCCGCGTCGGCAAAGGCTCCGCTTACGAGGGCGGGGTGCGCGTCCCTCTCATCGTGAAATGGCCGGGCGTCACTCCCGCCGCCAGCGTCAGCACCACGCCCGTCATCAGCGTGGATTATTTTCCAACCATGCTGGAAATGGCCGGGACCGCGACCGCGCCTACCGCTACTCCGACCGACGGCGAATCATTGGCCGCTGTGCTCAAGGGCGGCGCGCGCCTCCAGCGCGACACGATCTACTGGCACTACCCCCACTATCATCCCGGGAGTGCGACGCCGTATAGCGCAATCCGCGAAGGCGACTGGAAATTGATCCACTTCTTCGAGGGCGACCGCGTGGAACTCTACGATTTGAAAAACGATCTGAGCGAGAAAACAGATCTCGCCGTCACCCACGCCGCCAAAGCCACGGAGCTGCGCCGCAAGCTCACCGCCTGGCGCACCCGCGTCGGCGCACAGTTACCGACGCCCAATCCGAATTACGATCCCGCCAAAATTTACGAGACCGACGCCGCCGCGAAAAAGAAAAAAACCGCGGCCAAGGTAAACTAACCCGGCAAATTTGCCCGTGGCACAACCAAGCATGGGCCACGGAGGACACAGAGCCCAGACACGAGGCCACAGAGCAATAACCACGTGATTGGCTCCGTGCACTCTGTGTCCGAGCTCTGTGCGCTCTGTGACAAAAAGGTTTTATCTTCACGCGTCCGACACCTGCTCCACCGCCACGCCGGCCCGGCATAGCGGACACTCGGACGGCTTCCACAGCCCGAACTCCATCGGCGCAATTCCCTCCAGCGCGAGCCCTCGTTCCGCGGCAAATTTTTCCGCCGCCCCGCCAAAAATGAACAACGCGCCGACCACCACCGGCCGCGC
>JANPIT010000065.1:0-13450 GCA_031425115.1 Opitutaceae bacterium
CGAGGACGTGCGAATCAAGCGTGGGTTCTTCGCGCTGCAGGTGCACTCGACGAAGAACAAGGAGCTGTTCGGCAAGGAAGTCGCGTTCCGAAACCTGCGCGTGCAGAAACTCGACTGAGCAGGACGAGGAGTGAAGCAGGAAACCAGGAAACCAGGAAACCAGGAACCGATCAAAGCAGGGATCAATTAATTCAGAAGCCAGGAAGCCAGGAATCGCAGCTCGGAAGGTGTGGTTCGATCCGAATTCCTGGCTTTCTGGCTCCGGAATTAGCCTCGCAGTGGATTGTTCCTGGGTCCCTGGCTTCGTGTTTCAAAAACAAAAAAGGCGAGTCGTGTGACTCGCCCTTTTTGTATTCAGAAACGAACTTCGCTTACTGCGTCTTCATGTAGGCGACGATGTCCGCGACATCCTGGGCGGACAGACCGAGCTGGTCGGCGCTGAGCATCAGGGAGCGACCGAGGGGCTGCCGGCCGCCGCGCGCCTTGCTCGCGGGAATCATCTGCGTGAGGCCGCCCATTGATTGCACGATCAGCGGATCACCCGAGCTCAACAACACGCCGTGGATCTGGCCACCATCGCGCAAGGTAACATTCACGCCGTCAAAACCGTGGGAGATCTCGGCGGAAGGATTCACGATCGCGTTGATGACAACTTCGGCGGTCTGCGCCTTGCCGAAACCGTTAAGGGCAGGGCCGTAGTCGTTGCCTTTGCCACCGAGGGTATGACAGAGGAGGCACGCCTGCGCCTTGTCGGCACCGCGTTTCGCATCGCCCTTGAGCGCGGCGACCTGCGCCACGGTGAACTTCGCGGTGGCCTCTGGTTCCGGCACGACGCTCGGGGAAATCGAAACGGTATCGGGATCGTAGAGGCTGCGCTCCTTAAGGGAGGCGTTGATGGGGGAATCCTTCCAGCGAATGTCTTTGTAGTTGAGCAGCCACCACAGCGAGTGGGCTTTCACCATGCCGGTCGCTTTTTGCGCGGTGTCGAGGAGCGCGTTGGCCGCGGCCTTCGAGGAAATAAAACCAAGCGCGGTGACCGCCGCAATCCGGTCCTTCTCTGGAAGCGCGGGAGCATTGGCGCGGGCGGCGAAAGCGCCCTCGGCGCCCACCGGAGTCAGGCGCCAGATGAGATTCGCGTAGCTCGCGGGCCACTTAGCGGCGTCCTTGTCGGGCGCCTGCGCGGCGAGCGCGCGATAGATTTCCGCTTCTTTGCCGGTCGCACCGGTGCCCCACGCTTCAAGATAGGCGCGGTCCTTGCCGTCGTAGCCTTTCGTCAGCGCAAGGAGGATGTCACGCGAGCCATCGAGCGATGCGTCGCGCATCGCGATCGCGACCTCGCGGCGGACGGCGGGCGAGGAGTCGTTGGCGAGCACCTTGGCGTGCTCGAGCACGCGGTGATTCACACGACGCAGCGCGCGGAAGGCCGCGATGCGGATCATGGGATCGGAGCTCTTGAGCTGCTCCTCCGTCTTCACGAGGCCTTCCTTGCCGAGTTGGGAAAGGAGGAATACCGCGCGACCGCGCACATAGGGATTGGAGTCGTTGAGCAATGCGCTCACCGGCGCGACGGATGCGGCGCCGCCGTCCTTGAGTTTCATGAAGCCGAGCGCGCGCACGTTCACCGCGGGGCTCTTGAGCGCCGCGATCTGGCCGGCGGTGGTGCTCACATCGAGCTTCGGGGTCGTGAGCTTTTTGCCCTTCGGAGTGATGCGATAGATCGCGCCGGCGAAGGAACTGTCGAGTGCGGCATGGCCACCGGTGCGGGGATCAAACCAATCGGCGACGTAGATGGCGCCATCGGGCCCGACCGCGACGTCAGAGGGACGGAACCACGTCTTGAACGATTCGGGCGTCAGCTTGCCTGCGGCATTGGTCGCCATCTTTCCGCGCATGCCGTCGATACCGGCCAGATCCTGCTCTTTGTTTGTCGTGAAAAACTGCATACGCTCCAGCTTGTAGCCGGCACCGTCGGGCTTGGGCAGGTAACCGAAGACGACGTTGCGCGAGGTCTCGCAGCTCAGAAGCAGGCCGCGCCATTTCTCGCCGAAAGCGTCGCCCTCGTAGAACGCGATGCCGGTGGGTGCGCCGTTGCCGTAGACGTCACCGGCCGGCACGACGCCCGGGTCATCCTGGCGCCACTCGGCGATCTGCGTGGTCTGGCCGGGGCGCCTGTCAGCGTTCCAGGTGCGTTTACCGTCGCGCGAGTTGAAGCCGAGGTTGCCGTATTCCTGGAGGAACGAAGTGCGCGCCGCCGGCGGATCGTCGTTGTCGTTGTGAAACACGTCGCCGAACGACGTCACCGTTTGCTCGTAGGAATTGCGGAAATTAAAACCGATCGGCTCGACGTTGGTGCCGTCCGGATTCATGCGGAACGCCGTGCCGCCGACGTAGACGTGACCGTCGTCGCTCTTTTCGCCGGAGTAGTCGGGCGGACGACGTTCGCTGGTGCCGATGCCACCGCCGCTCTTGGCGGGATCGTAGAAGCTGCCGTCGCGGAACGTGCGGCCGGATTTGTCAGTGAAGAGTGCGCCCGCGTTGCCGTGGTTGAAGTAGTATTTTCCGTCGGGGCCGAACGTGATCGCGTGCAGCGAGTGATCGTGGTTGCGGCCGTCGAAGCCGGTGAGGAGCACCTCGCGTTTGTCGATCGCGGGATCGAACTTCAGGTCGCGATCGACGTCGGTGTAGATGATGATGTCGGGCGCGCAGGAAACGATGATCTTGTTGTCGATGACCGCGATGCCGAGGGGGGCGAGCAGGGCCTGCTCCTGCACGAAGACGTGGCTCTTGTCCGCCTTGCCGTCGCCGTCGGTGTCTTGCAGCACCATGACGCGATCGCCGGCCGGATCCTTGCCCATGTGGCGGCGATAATTGTAGGCCTCGGTGACCCAGATGCGGCCCTGCGCATCGATGTCCATGTTCGAGGGATTGCGGAAGTCGGGCGACTTGGCCCACAGCGTGACCTCCATGTCTGGCGGGAGCGCGAACATGTCGGTTGGAATGAACGGCGCGACCGGATCATACATTTGCGCCGATGCGGCCTTGGCTGCCTGTTTGGGCGACTGGGCGGGCTGGGCGGCCGGCGCGGTTGAGGCAGGCTGGCCGCTCGCGACCGACGCAATGATGAGAGTGGCGAGTGCGCAAGCGATGCGCCGAAAAGGGCGGGGGTGAGAGGTCATCGACGGAAACAAAAGACGCGGGTTGCGCGCGTGGCAAGGCCGGTTGCGGAAAGTGTGGCGCCGCTGGGATTGGCTAGGGTTTGAAACGGCGAAGGCGGTTGCGCACCATCCCCGCGGCCGCTGGCATCGCGCGAATCGTAGGCGCGGGCGAGGTGTGACCCGAATTCCTGAGCGTTTTCTGCGGCTGTCGACCTCAGCCGTGGAGCCCGGGCACGTGGTCGGGTCGCCGTATCAGCGCGGCGGTGACGCGGATGGACGCAGCGCATGGCCCCAGTCGTTGGACCGCGCCAAGAGGGCGAAGGCTTCGTAGACGATCCGCGTGATGTCCGTGATCGCGGGTTTGCCGGCAGGGTTGAAGGTCGACATCACGCTGAGCGCGAACGGCCGGTCCCGCAGCAGAATCACGCCGCTCTGGCAGTAGACGCCGGGCACGGATCCCGTTTTCGTGGCGGCTTCCACGTCGGCGGGCAGCGCCTCGCGCATCGGGCCTTTCACGCGCTTGAGTATATCCATCATCTGGCGGCACGCGGCTTCATCGACGAGGCGTCCCTGCCAGAGTTGTTGCGACATTAACGCCATGTCCGTGGGTGTCGAAATGTTCTCCCATCCCTGCTGGATCGCTTTGGGATCTTGCATGACCCGGCGCAGCCGCGTGTGGACGAAGCCCATTTCGTCGAGCATGCGGTTGACCCGGTCCATGCCGACCAGAGCGATGCACTTGTTCGTCGCGCTGTTGTCGCTGTGTTCGATCATCGCGTTCACGACGTCGAGCAGCGGCATCTCCATCGGACCGGCGGAAATGGCCGCCCTGAGATTGCCGCTGCCGCTGACGAGATCGCGCGGCGTGAACTTGACGGCGTCGGTCAGCTTCAGCGCGCCTTCCCGCTCGGCCTGAAACACGCGCATCATGATCGGAATCTTGATCGAGCTCGCTTGGGGAAACGAAACGTCGCCGTTGATCGCGTGGCTGCGCCCTGTTTTCAGATCGATGAACGCGACACCGACCACGCCGTCGTAGTTTTTGACGTAGTCGCGCACGCGCTGCTCGGTGCGCTGCAAATAGAGCTCGGATACTGTGGGCTGCGCGCTCGCGGTGAGAGCAATCAGAGCGAAAACAAAGCCGAGCCCGGCGCGGATGGGCGGAAGAGTTGGAGGCATTAGTGCGGTGGTTTTAAGAAGCTTCGGCCCATCGAATTTTGGTGGGCGCACTCAGAGTGTCTTTTCGAGCAGCGGAAGTAATCTCGCCTGCCCGTCCATGTTGGCCGGCTCGTGGCCGTAAACCTTTGCGCCCATGCGCGTGTAGAAATTTTCGGCGTGCGGGTCTCCGACGATCATCAGCCGACGAGCACCACTTGCGCGTGCCGCTGTTTCGGCCTGCTCAAACAGAGCGCGACCGACACCCTGGCCCATGAAGCCGGGCAACACCCACAGGTGGTCGACCGAGGCCTCGCCTGGTTTGGGCTGCAGCGCAACGAAGCCGGCCCGGGTGTCTTCGATGGTCGCCACAAACGTCGGATGAGCGGCAATATATTCCGGCGTGATGGTGAGCTCGGCCTGCCACTGAAGCATCCAGCGGGGCGGATAACCCCAATGGCTCTTCGCGGCGACCGCGATCTCGGTCAACGCGCCGGCATCGTTGGGGAGCGCTCGCCGGATCTTCATGACGGAGGAACGAATCAGGGCAGGAGCGCCGGGTCGATGCCGAGAGTGCCGGCGAGTGTGTGTGGGTAGTCGTTGGCTTGTGCGTTGGACAATGCAGTTTGGGCCGCAGTCAGGCGGTCTGGAATGCGGAAGCGCGTGGCGACGTCCGCATAAGTCTGCCGCGAAAGGAAACGCTGCAGATAATCGACGCGTTTCGTCCAGTGCGTGATGTCGCGGCGCTGCTGCGCGGCGAGGCGCGCGGCATACCAGTCGCTGGCGAGCACCGACTGGCGGGTGAAAAGCGCGCGGAATTTTTCGTCGCTGAGCCCGGCGCCCTGCCACGTGCCGTCGCGCATGATATGTAGCAAGGCATGCAGCGGAGGCACTGCGTGCGCGACCGAACCGTCGGAGAAGTAGCACTCGGCCGCGGTGCGCATCGCCTGCACGATGTTCGACATGCCCTCGGCAAACACCGCGCGGTCTTGCAGCTCGGGGCGCAGCAGATCCTCGTCGAAGAGCGTGCTGGGGTTGCCGAGCACACGGCCGCAAAAGGTCTGAACGAAACGCGACGTCACGCGCCAGCCGAGCCGGCTCGCGAGCACGGGCTGGCCGGCGTGTTCCCAATCGACGCAGCGCTCGAGGTAACCTTGCTCAATCAGGTAGCGCGGCGTGCGCTCCTCCGGAGACATGCGGGCCCAGATTTCCGGGACGAGCAGACTGATGTCGTGATCGACCCGGCAGCGCGGGCCAACCCAGCCAGCGGCGGACGAAAACACGGGGAGCTCCGTGAGTGCATACGAGACGAACGCGGCGTTAAGATCGTGGATCGGCGGGAGCGCGTTGAAGGGGCCCTTCGTCAGCGCGCCTTCGGAGCCCGCGCCGGTGGTCGACGGTGATTTGCCCGTGAGGCTCGCGATGAAATCCATGAACGCCTCGGGCAGTTCCTGGTAATGCACGGGTCCAAACACGCACATCGGCTTCACGCCGGGCTCGGGCGGATTGAGGCGGCGGCCGGCGAGGACGGCGCCGACGGGGAACAGGGCGGGCGAGCCGGCGGGCACGCGGCGGTAGAGTTGGGCACCGATCTGCGCGAGATACGTGCTGCGCGGATCCTCGAGGTCGGGCCGGAGCTGCAGGTAGCGCGGATTCTTCGAGGGCTTGCCGTCGACGATCCGCGGGTGCGCGGGCGAGGCGAGAAACGCCGGCCGATCGACCGCGCAGAACTCGCGAAAGAGCGCGCAGATCGGCTCCGTAAACGTGTCGAAGCCGATGGCGTCTTCGACGATCGCGCGGCCGTTCTCGTGCGTGAGCGGTTCGTAGTTCGAGAAGAAATTACCCGGGCGCGAGAAATCGCGTTCGGTGCGTTTGTCGTAGCCGCGGTGGATCGCTTCGTCGGGGCGCTGGAAGAGCGCGGTCTCGCAATTGTGGACGAATTTCTGCGAGACGCCGCTCTGGGCAGCGGCGCTGGAAAGTCCGGCCAGTCTCTGCGACGGGACGACGATCGAGGCGGTGATATCGTCCTCGGCCTGAATCTTCACCGCGGGGTGAAAGTCCTTCCGCAGGCTGAAGGTGCGCCAGCCGGAATCGGGCGTGAAGCCGACGCGCAGGAAGTGCGTCATGGCTTTCTCGCGGAGGAATTTCAGTTCGTTGCCGGGGCGGCCGTTGATCGTGTCGACGGTGAAATGCTTCCGCCAGTTGTCGCCCCATTCGGGCTTGTAGACGCGCTTGATGAGGAGGACGAGGTCGAGGATGTAGCGCGGGATCGTGCCGAGCCACGTGTTATACTCGTCGGTGTAATCCGAGCCGCGGCTGAGCAATTTGACCACGGAGCCGAGCGAGCGCTCGGGGCTGAGGAGGGGGCGGCCCTGAGGCTTGTTGCGCGCGGCGTCGCGAAAGCGCTGGCCGTATTCGCGTTTCAAGATCGCGTCGATCGCCTCGAAATCCTTGGGGAGGTCGCTGACGAAATTCGGCGCAGTGAAGATTGCGTCGGCGATGGATTTGGAGATCTCGGATTTGCCGCCGCCGGAGACGGTGCAGGGTTTGTGGCAAAGGACGCCCTCGGCGGTCGTGCCGCGGAGGCGCCAGCGGCGACCGTCCTCGGGCTTGACCATCTCGACTTTGTAGCCGGAAGGGAGGACGTAGGTGTGACGGGGGACGAGTTTGATCGAGTGCTTCGCGCCGGCGGCGTCCGTCCACTTGATGGTCTGCGCGCGGAGGGTGAAAAACGCGTCCTGCGGCACGTAACAGATATCTGGATATTGCCGGTCGCGGGCCCAGCCGCCGGGTTGGAGTTCCGCGCGGTCGCCGAGCTGGGCGAGCGCCTCCGCGAAGGTGTGATCGACGATCGCGAGGTGCTGGCTGAGCTGGAAGTCTTCGCCGAGATCGTAGCTCGGAAACACCACGGCGCCGCCGGCGTGTTCTTCTTCGCACTGGCCGAGGAGATTCGCGGCGAAGCTGATCTGCGCCTTCACGTCCTTTTTGCAGTAGCCGAAATAGTTGTCGGAAATCAGCGTGACGATGACGCCGCTGGTGTCGCGCGCAGTGAGCTTGAAGGCGACGCCGTCGTTGTAGAGCTCGTCGGGTTTTTTCCAGCACATGCCGTCGCGGCGCTGGCGGGGTGTGGCGTCATCCCACGTGGGCAGGCCGAGCTCGCGTTTCGTGAACTGATTAAGGTGCGTCGCAAGGATGACGGCCCCGGAGTGGCCGGTCCAGTGCTCGGGATCGAGGGCCGCGTCGTTTTCCGGGAGGTGGGGGTCGCCGGCGTTGCCGAAGATGCGCTCGATGAAATCGAGATTGGCGACGAGCGCGCCGGGCACGAAGAAGCGCGTTTCCATGGCGCGCTTCGGGGTGAAGCCCGGGACTTCCGGGCATACGACCGGCCGCAGGTGGAGGGATACGAAACACGCGGCCGGCTGCGGGGCGGTGAAGGGCAGTTGGAGGAGCGCGGCGGGCGGGTTCAGCGCGTGGCGGAGGAGGCGCCCGTAGACCGCGGCGGGCACAGCCTTCTTGTCGTCGGGGACGGGTAGCCCGAAATCAGCGATGTGGAAAATGCCCTGCGTGGTCCGGCGATCGCTGCGCGGATTGTGGAGGACACCCTGGCGCACGCGGTGGGAAGAGAGGATGTCGCTGCGATGGACGTCGGCATCGGGCGGAAGCGAGAGCACGCGGGCCAGCTCCGGGCGATCAAGGACGAGCGTGGTGGCCGGCAAGCGCGGCACCTCGTCATGCTTCGTGCTACCGTCTTCCAGGTGTTCGTAGAAGAAATTCTGCAGGCGCTGATCGACGGGGCAAAGGTGGCGGGTGAGGGCGCGGTCTTTTTCACGGCTGAGCGCGAGAAAATGGTCGACGAGCGGGGCGAGGCCATCGGCGGCAGCGCCGGCCGTGGGGGAGACACCGGGCTGGCCGATCTCACGCAGCTTTAGATTCAGGTAGGCGATGAGTTGCGCATCGTTTTCGCCGGAATGGGCGGAGAGAGCGGCGAGGGGCGAAGGAGACGAGGAGAGCGAGGCCATTGCGGAAGATTGAGACGACGAACGCACAAATCGGACCAACAAGAAGGGCGGATCCAAAGCGCGCAATGGCGTTCGCTGAGATGACGAGAATCCGGGTTCGACCGAGGTGATCCGCCGAGGTCAAAAAAAAAAAAGCCCGCGCCATGCAGGCGCGGGCAGTTGGGCGGCGGGTGGAGCAGAAAGCCTTACGAACGGCTGAAATGGGACGCGAGGTTGGTGGCGAGGAGGGAGCCGGCTTTGGCGCCCGCGCGGGCGCGCGCGAGATGGTCGGCGTGTTCGGTGCGTTTGTTCGGCCAGGAGCTGGCGAGGGCGAGCGCGAACTCCAGATCGGCATCGGAACCGCGGAGGGCCTTCGCTTGCACCATCAAGGCGTAACCGTCGGTGGTGCGATCGACGCCCGCGTGGCGCAGCGTTTCGCTGAAGAAGCCAACGTCGAAGAGAGCGAGCGCGAGTGCATCACCTTTGGCGTCTTTCAGGCGCGCGCGGAGTTGGTCGAGGATGCCCGAGGCGTGGGCCCGATCTTCGGCGGTGAAGCCTTGCTGCGTGCTCCAGCCGCGCATGCCGGCCGTGGCGTAGATGGCGGCGCGGCGGAGCGTCTCCATCCGGACGATGAGTGGCGTTTCCGGGACAAGGAGCGCGAGCGTGTCGCGCAGGAGGTTTTTGCGATCGTAGCTCGGATTGACGCCCTTCCAATCACCGGTGCTGCCAGGCAACGAGGCCGCGGCGCCGATGGCGTAAGGGTGACAGATGAGCGGAGTGCCGGCGTGGACCGTAGCCGTGGCAACGACGGCGGCGACAAGAGTTAGACGGATTTTCGAGAGCATGATAATTCCTCCGGATAGGTTTCGAGTGTGCGGGGTTCGGAACCTGAGATGCCGGTGGATCCGGAAAGGTTGGAAGCGGGCGGGAGATAATTCGGACCGCCCACCGCGTCGGCGCCGCTCCCCGCTCCCGTTTTCTCCCACCCCGCGGGTCGCGGTCAGCGGCGGAAGATCTCTTTTGTATCGATCACCAATTCCGGAAACAACGGCGACGAAAAGGTCTCCGGCTCGTCGATCAACGCGACGGGCTTGCTGGCGTTTTCCGCGAACACAAAACGCTGAATCTGTCGCAGCGCCGGATCGACCTGCCAGAACTCAACCGTGCCGGCGGTGGCAAAATGGCCGCGCTTGCGGCGGTCGAGAGCGGCCGTCGAGGCGGAGAGAATCTCGATGATGAGGTCGGGGGCACCGTGGATGCCATCGTCACGGATATACTCGGCGTGCTCGCGGGCGCCGAAGAGCAGGTCTGGCTGGTAGACGTTTTGATCGTCGAGATAGACGTCGCATGGCGCTCCCAGCACGGTGCCCATGGGGCGGCGGCGCAGGTAGTTGTCGAGGAGCACCAGCACATTTCTCTGCACGACTTGGTGATACGTGTTGGGAGCAGGAGCCATGATGATCTCTCCTTCGATGAGCTGGTAGCGTTTCCCATCCTCCGGCATCGACCGGTAATCGGCGGCAGTGAACAACTCGACTTGCGGCGCGGACATGACGTTACCGTGCGCTCGCAGCGGAGGCCTGTCAAAATCGGATTCTCGCGTCAGCGGGTCTGCTCGAGCGGCAGCTCATGGAGCTTCAACTCGGGGTTTTTTTCCGTGAAGTAGCGCATCGTCCACTCGTTCGGAAAGAGCGCGATGGGCTGGTCGAACTTGTCGCTGCCAAAACTCACGCCGCTGGCGACGATCAGGCGCGAGGTGTCTTTGAGGAGTGGGTGCGGCTCGAGCCAGCGGAGCAGCGTCCACGGCGTGGGCGTGAGACGTGACTCCGCACTGTATTCGGCCTGAAGGCGCCATTGCACGACTTCGAATTGCAGCGGGCCGACGGCCGCCAAAAGGGTGGCGCCAGGCGGGGCGTTGCGCGCGCTGAACGCCTGCACGACACCTTCCTGCAACAATTGCTCGAGGCCGGCGCGATAGCGTTTCGCGTCTCCAGCATTTGGATTCGAAATGTAAGTGAACACCTCGGGCGGAAAACGCGGGATCTCGTCGTAGACGATCGCCTTGTCCTCGGAGAGCGTGTCGCCAATGCCGAGGGCGTCGTGACCAACGAAGCCCACGACATCGCCCGGCCAGGCCTCATTGACCGTCTCGCGTTCCTGCCCGAAGAGTTTCTGCGAGGACGAGAGGCGGATGTTTTTTCCACTGCGCTGATGTGTGACCATCATGTCGCGCTCGAACTTGCCCGAGCAGATCCGCACGAAGGCGATGCGGTCGCGGTGCTTCGGATCCATGTTCGCCTGAATCTTAAAGACGAAGCCGGAGAGCTTGTCGTGGGTGACGGGGATCTCGCGTTTCGGCGCGTCGGCCGCGGTGGGCGCGGCGTCGGTGTCGGGCTTGGCGGTGGTCGCGACGGTGATGATGGATCTGCGCGGGGCGGGCGGGACCGAGTCTTTGAGAAAACCGTCAAGCAGAAGCTGAATCCCGAAATTATTCACGGCGCTGCCGAAGTAGACGGGCGTTTGCTTGCCGGCGCGGACGGCTTCGAGGTCGAACGGGTGGCCGGCGCCGTCGAGCATCTCGAGCTGTTCCTTCACCTGGTCGTAAGTGTAGTCGTCGAGTTTCGCGCGCAGGACCGGATCGTCGAGGGAGGTGACGGTGACGGGCGCCTGGTATTTGCCGCCGACGACGCGTTCGAAGAGATGCACTTCCTGCGTGCGGCGATCGATCACACCTTTGAATGTCGGACCGTTGCCGAGCGGCCAGATCACGGGCGACGACTGCAGGCCGAGCACGGTCTCGAGTTCGTCGAGGAGCTCGAGCGCGTTGCGCGTCGGGCGGTCGCACTTGTTCATGAAGGTGAAGATCGGCACGCCGCGGCGGCGGCAGACTTCGAAGAGTTTGCGCGTCTGCGTTTCGACGCCCTTCGCGGCATCGATCACCATGAGCGCGGCGTCGACGGCGGTGAGGACGCGGTAGGTGTCCTCGGAGAAGTCTTTGTGGCCGGGCGTGTCGAGGAGGTTAACCGCGTAGCCCTGGTAATCGAATTGAAGGACGGTCGAACTGATCGAGATGCCGCGCTGTTTCTCGAGCTCCATCCAGTCGGAGGCGGTGGCGCGTTGGTTTTTGCGCGCGGTCACAGCGCCGGCGAGGTGGATGGCGTTGCCGTAGAGGAGGAATTTCTCCGTCAACGTCGTCTTGCCCGCATCCGGGTGGGAGATAATCGCGAAGGTGCGACGACGGGCGATTTCTTGGGCGGGAGACATCAGAGTGACGGGTGGCGAATGGCGAGTGACGAGCTGAGCCGGACAGCAAACCGCGAGGCAGCGGGCGAGGGAAGAGGAAAAAATGCGCGGCGCGCTGCGGAGCGAAGACACGCCGTCCGTGGCTGCGAGCACCAGCGAGTGGGACTCGCTCGTTCACGCTCGCAGCCGCGAGCCAATCCACTCGCTGGCGCTCGCAGCTACAGGTCTCGGAAGTTTGGTCGCGCCCTACGCGATGAGGCCGGGGATCACTTCGCCGGCGACGCCAGTGAGGCGGACGTCGAGGCCCTGAAATTTCGTGTTGAGTCGGACATGATCGACGCCGAGGAGCGCGAGCATGGTGGCGTGGAGGTCGTGGACGTTGACGACGTTTTCCGTGGCGCGGTAGCCGAGCTCGTCGGTCGCGCCGTAGGTGATGCCTCGCTTCACGCCGCCGCCCGCCATGAAAACGCTGAAGCCAAGAATGTGGTGATCGCGGCCGGTGCCTTGGCCCATGGGCGTGCGCCCGAATTCGCCGCCCCAGAGGATGAGGGTGTCGTCGAGCATGCCGCGCTGTTTGAGATCTTTGATGAGGGCGGCGGTCGCCTGATCGACGTCGCGCGCGCCGGCCTTCATCCCTTCCTCGAGCTGGCCGTGGTGGTCCCAGGCGCGGTGATACAGCTGGATGACGCGCGTGCCGCGTTCGGCGAGCCGGCGGGCGAGCAGGCAGTTGGAGGCGAAGCTGCCATCGCCGGGCTCTTTGATGCCGTAGAGATCCAGCGTTTCTTTCGATTCCTTCTGGAAATCGGTGAGGTCGGGGACGCTCGTCTGCATCTTGAACGCCATCTCGTATTGCGCGATGCGCGTGGCGATCTCTGGGTCGAACTGCTCCTCGGCGAGGAGGCCGTTCATGCGTTTGATCTCTTCGACGACTTGCCGCTGCGTGCTCTGGCAGACACCGTCGGGATTGCCGACGTAGTGCACGGCATCGCCGCGCGATTGGAACGCGATACCCTGAAAACGACTCGGGAGCACGCCGCTGGACCACTGGCGCGCGGAAATCGGCTGCAGGCCGAATTTGCCGGCGGAATTGAGCACGATGAAGCCAGGCAAGTCCTGCGTCTCGGCGCCGAGCCCGTAGAGGAGCCACGAGCCCATGCTGGGGCGGCCCTTGATGATCGACCCCGTGTTCATGAACGCGTGCGCGGTGTCGTGGTTGATCTGCTCGGTCTGCATCGAGCGGATCACGCAGAGCTCGTCAGCGATGCCGGCGATGTGCGGGAAAAGTTCGCTGACCTCGATGCCGGACTGGCCGTGTTTGGCGAAATTCGTAAACGGGCCGCGGGCCTTCAACACGGTGTTCTGCAGCTGCGCGAGTTGCTGGCCCTTCGTGAACGACTCGGGAAAGGGCTGTTCGTGGAGCTCCTTGAGTTTTGGTTTCCAGTCGAAGGTTTCGAACTGCGACGGGCCGCCCGCCATGCACATGTAGATCAGCCGCTTCGCCTTGATGGGGTGGTGGGCTTCACGGAGCGCGCCGTTCCAGCCGGGCGGAAGTTTCGGCGCGGCCGACGAGCCGGAGGCGGCGCGGAGTTTTTGTTGGAGCAGCGCGAAGGCGAGGCCGCCCAGACCGTAGGCGCTCTGAGTGAGAAAGGCGCGGCGGTTGACGCTGAGCGCGTGGCTCGTGGGATCGAATGGGGACATGGCGAGTGAGTGGATCGGCGCTCAGTAGCGGGTGATGAATTCCTGGGCGTTGAGCAGCACGCGGGCGACCTGGGTCCACGCTGCGAGATCGGCGGGATCACCGGCCGTCGGCGGGGACTGGCCGATGCGGAGCACTTTGGTGGCATCGTCGGGCGTGGCGCGGAAGTAGGCGCGCTGCGTGCCGAGGAGAGATTTGAGCGA
>JANPIT010000066.1:0-2445 GCA_031425115.1 Opitutaceae bacterium
ATGCGATCGTTATCGGCCAGACGATGACCCTCACGCTCTCCTGCGATCATCGCGTGGTGGACGGCGCCGTCGCAGCGCAGTTCCTCAACGCGCTCAAGACCCTGCTCGAGAGCCCGGCGTTGCTGTTGATTTAAGGTAGGGCGAGGCGTCCCCCGCCGAGCCGTCGCGGTAAAGGTTATCGAACACCTCATACCAACGGCTGCTGATTTTTTGACTGCGGTGCGACTGGAAAGGTAGGGCCGCGACCTCCAGGCGCGCCTCACGTTGTGTGCCCGTCTATTCAGTCGCGCCCGGAGGTCGCGACGCTACCCGGGAAAGTCCAAATCTTACGAGCCATCGGTATCAAGCTTCTCGCACGCGCATTGCACGACGGCTCACCGCGACGGTTCGCCCTACCCAACAGCGCTCCGCCCGCACGGGCCACTCCGCTCTCACGCCAAGTTCACCGGATCCACGTCCAGCACCTGCGTGATATCATCCGGCCACGCGAACTCCGCGCGCAGCCGCGCCAGTTCGGGCACGACCTTCGTCACGGTGTGCGTGAAATACCAAAGCTGCCACCGATACTCGTCCTTGATCTTTTCGATCGGTGACGGCGCCGGGCCGCGCAACTCCACGCGATCGCCCAGCGTTTTCTCCACCAGTTTCGCCCACTGCTCCGCGAAGAATTTCAACTTCTCCGGATTCGGTCCTCGGAAGAGATGGTGGATCAGGTGCCGATAGGGCGGGTAATGAAAATCCTTTCGCATCTTCAGCTCCGACGCCGCGAACCCGGCGTAATCAGCATGACGCGAAAACTGAATCGCCTCCGCCTGCGGCGTGAAGGTCTGCACGATCACTTCGCCCGCCCGGTCGCCGCGACCCGCTCGTCCCGCCACCTGCACCAGCAACTGGAATGTCCGTTCGTTGGCCCGGAAATCCGGGATATGCATCGAGATGTCGGCATCGATCAAGCCGACCAGCGTCACATTCGGAAAATCGAGGCCCTTGCCGATCATCTGGGTGCCGACAAGCACATCGATCTTCCCCGCGCGAAAAGCGGAGAGCACTTCGCGGAAGCGATTCTTTTTCGACATCGTGTCTGTATCCATCCGCTCGATGCGCGCCCGCGGCAACACGCGGCGGACCGCTTCCTCGACGCGCTGCGTTCCCAGCCCGCGCCACCTGATCTCCGGCGCACCACATTGCGGACAGCGCAACGGCGCGGCCCGCTGCGAGGCGCAGAGGTGGCAGCGCAGCGTCTCATCCGTGCGGTGATAGGTGAGCGCGATGCTGCAGTGGGTGCACTCCTCCACATGCCCGCATTTGGTGCAAAGCATGGATGACGAATAGCCGCGGCGATTAATGAAGAGGATCGTCTGTTCCCGTTTCTCCAGCCGGTCCTGCATCGCCCGAATGAGCTTACCCGAAAGCGAAGGGAGCGTCCGCTGTTTCGCGGCCTCGATACGCAGGTCAACGACGTCGATGTAGGGCAATTTGCGCGAGTCGACGCGCTGCGTCAGCTGCAGCAACGCGTATTTGCCCGATTGGACGTTGGTGAAACTCTCGAGCGAAGGCGTCGCCGAACCGAGGAGGCACACGGCGCCGGCGAGCTTGGCCCGCATCACAGCGACATCGCGGCCGTGGTAGCGCGGCGTCTCATCCTGTTTATAAGCCGGCTCGTGCTCCTCATCGACGACGATGAGCCGGAGATTCTGCACCGGCGCAAAAATGGCAGAGCGCGCCCCGACCACGACTCGCGCTTCGCCGGTCGCGAGCGCGAGCCAGCCATCGAGGCGTTCGCCTTCGCTGAGGTGACTGTGCCACACCACGCACTGCGTCCCCTTCGCAATCGCCTCGAGCCGCGAGCGCAACCGCGCGACGGTCTGCGGCGTGAGCGCCACCTCCGGCACAAGGAACACCACCCCGCCCCCGTCGTGCAGCGCCGACGCAATCGCGCGCAGGTAAACCTCTGTTTTGCCCGATCCCGTGATGCCGTGCAGCAGCGTCACGCCAAACTTCGCCGCCGCGATACTCCGGGCCATAGCGTCGACCGCGACCTGCTGCTCCTCGTTGAGCACATGCGGCTGGGCCGCCACGAGTTCGCCATGCTCATGATCGTCGGCATAGGCGATGCGCTCGATCCGGCGCGTCTCCTCCCGGATGACGCCGCGCTTGACCAACGCCGCCACCACCGCAGCCGTCTGACCTAGCCGCGAGAGCACGAGGCCTTTCGCTTGCGGACGGAACTGCTGTTCGAGAAACCGGTAGAGTTTCGCCTGCTGCGGCGCGCGTTTCTCGAGGGCAGCGAGATCGTCCGGCGAGAGCTTCTGCGCGATCGCGAGCAATTTTTCCTGTTTGAGGCCAGCGCCTCGCCGCACGGCAGCGGGAATCATCGTCTCGATGATGCTGTCGAGCCCGCAGGCATAATAGCGTGCCATCCAGCGCGCCAATCCGAGCAGATCC
>JANPIT010000067.1:0-12012 GCA_031425115.1 Opitutaceae bacterium
TCTCCTTGCGCGTGAGTTTGGAGATCTCCTGCTTGAGTTGCAGCATCGTCATGGCTGAAAACGTTTAGACTCCGACGACGGAGTCAAGTGAGCGAGCTAGCTACTTCAATGCTGCCACGGGCACGGCGTCCATGTCGGAGAGGGTCTGGTTGTCGCCGCCCATCGCCCAGACGAAGCGGTAGGCACCGGTTCCGGCGCCGCAGTGGATCGACCACGCGGGCGAGAGGACGGCCTCGCGGTCGCGCACCACGAGATGGCGGGTGGCGGTGGGCTCGCCCATGAAGTGAAAGGCCACGGCGTCTCCAAGATCGAAATACAGATAGATTTCCGTGCGGCGGCTGTGCGTGTGCGGCGGCATGGTGTTCCAGACGCTGCCGGGTTCGAACTCGGTGAAGCCCATCACGAGCTGGCAGCTCTTCATGCCATCGGGATGGATGAGTTTGTTGATGCGGCGACGATTCGCCTTGGCGGGATCGCCGATGGGATCTGTCCGGATATCGGCGCGACGGACGACGGCGGTCGGGTGTTTGGCATGCGCGGGCGTGCTGATGAAGAAGAACTGCGGGCCGCCCGCGGCTGGCGCGGGGGAGGTTGATTCGAAACTGACGTCTTTCTCGCCGAGGCCGACGTAGAGACAATCGAGGGGGCCGAGTTCGAGACGTTCGCTGCCGACGCGCACGATGCCGAATGCACCGCCGACGTTGAGAATGCCGATTTCGCGGCGTTCGAGGAAGAAGGCGGTGCCGGTTTCCTTTGCGCTGGGCAGCGCGAGTGGCGGGGTGGTGGGCACGGCGGCACCGACGATCATGCGGTCGAGATCGGTGTAGTGTGCGGTGATGGCGCCCGGTTGGAAAAGCCCGCCGATCAGGAAGCGAGACCGCAGCTCGTCGGTGGACAGCGTGTTCGTCGCTTCAGGGGTGGGAAAGTAGTGGAGTTGCATGGAGGCCTGATTCGCGTGGCTGCGGCACCCTGCCGCCGCCATTCTTCAGAAGCGGCCGCGCACGCCGAGGTAGAAGATTGGGTCGCCGAATTCAGAGTAGCGGCTGGGCACGCGGAAGTTTCTATAGAGTGCGGGATCGCTCGGGGTTTGGAACTCGGAGCGGCCTTCGCCGGTGATGTTGCGCACCTGGACGTAGAGGGTCGCGCGCGAATTGACGGTGTAGTTGACGGTGATGTCGGCCTTGGTGATCTCCTTGTTGAAGGTGGAGGGCGCGGTCGCGATTGCACCGAAGCCCGTCTCGACCTCGCCGGTGTAGTTGACGGTGCCGAGGAGGTTGAAGCGGCCGAGGCGCCAGCCGAGGATGAAGTTGGCGGACTTCGTGGTAGCACCCTGGAGTTGGGCAAGCTTCACGTTGAAGGTGTCGCCGGCGATACTTACGCGCGTGAAATTAACCTGAAGATTCATCGTGTTGAAGGGCTTCGGCAGGAAGCTGAGGCCCTGGGCGTAGCTGAGCTCGAGGCCCTTCACGGTGGAACCGGCACCGTTGCTGGCGAGGGTGACGTTGTAGCGCGTCAAGTCGGCGCCGGAGATGCCGTATTCGGAGGCAAGCTCCGGGCCGTTGGCGAGGGTGCTGAGCAAGCCGACTGCGCCGCGGCTGATGAAGCCGTCGACTTTCTTTTGGAAGAGAGAGGCCGAGAGGACGCCGGAGGACTTCAGATACCATTCGCCGGTGAGGTCGAGGTTGGTGATCTTGTAGGGCTGGATGGCGGGATTCGCCACGCTGATGGAGCCCGTGCTCGTGGCGGACGACGGATCGTAGTCGGTGACGGTCGGAATGATGTCGGCGAAGTCGGGGTGGCCGATGGTGCGGCTTAGGCCGGCGCGGACGACGAGGTCGGAGCGGGGCGTGTATTTGAGATTCAGGGACGGATACCAGCCGTCGTAGGCGAGGCGGGCGGTGGTGAGGCGCTGGCGGGCGACGCGGAGGTCCTGCGCGGAGGCCTCCAGCTCCTTCTTCTCGAAGCGGGCGCCCGTGACGACGGTGAGCTGGGAGGTGAGCCGGAGATCGATGCGGGCGTAGGCGGCGTCGTTGGTCTCGGCGATGTCGCGGATAACGTATTCCGTGTGGGTGGGGCTGAGCGTGTTGAAGGCGTTGTAGGTCTTGTAGGGACTCAGCCACTCGACGGCGCCGAAGCCGAAGCCGATGTCTTGGTTGCTGTAGTCGTCATCGCGATACGCCTTGAGCGCGGCGCCGGTAAGGGCGGGGTTCAATGAGTTGACGCCGAGGCGGAGAATCTTGCGGGTGTTTTCGTCGCGGCGGACGCCGACCTGCACATGGGCGGGAACACCGAGGGTCAGCGGGTGGCGGTAGTCGAGGTTGCCGCCCTGCTTGAGCTCGCGGGAGGTGAAGGGGCGCGTGCGCCAGGAGTTGGCGGTGGCGCTGTAGTTGGCCAGGTCGCGGTAGTCCACGGCGCCAGTGTTCTGGACGACGGAGATGGTCGGCAGCGTTTGCGTGAGGATGTTGTCGAGCGTGACGACGGTGTTGCTGCCGGTGGGGCGGTTGAGGGCGGTGCCGATGCCCGTGAGGTAGCCTTGGGTGGTGTCGCGATATTTGTTCTCGGCCTGGGACCAGGCGAAGGCGCCGGAGAACTTGCCGCCGGTTTCGAATTCGTGGCTGAAGTTGGTGCCGAGGACGTAGGTCGGGCCGTATTTGTTCCGCTGGGACACGTCGGCGGTGACGTTGCCGGTGCCGGCGGTGCTGACGACGCGGTTGGGGGTGAAGCCGGCGACGGGAGTGCCGGAGACGAAGGTGATGGAGCGGCCGTTGAAGGTCAGGTCATACCAATTCCACTGGCCGGTGAAGGAGAGCTTGGTGCGGGGACCGGCGCGGACGTCGACCTTGGTGGCGAAGGACTCGCGGTGCGTGATCTTCTGCTCGTCATACATCTGAATCGACGTGAGGTAGGGGTTGGTCGTGGTGGCGCCGTTGGCGGTGAAGTTCCACGAGTAGCCGGCGCGCGGGTAGTCGTGCGCGATCTCGCTGAGGCGGTAGCTCAGGTTGATGCCGACTTTGTCGCTGAGGCGGCGGGAGTAGTTGAAGTCGGCGTTGGGCCGGATGAGGAACTGCTTCCCTTCGCCCCACGCGCCGCGCTTCTTGAGCGTGAGGTTCTCGGCGTTGGCGGTGAGCGAGAGGTTGTAGGTGAACTGGGTTTTCGCCTCGCGATCGAAGGCGCTCTTGGTGACGAGATTCACCTGGCCGCCCGTGTTATCGGCGGACATGTCGGGCGTCATGGTCTTGAAGACCTCGATGGTCTCGACGTTGTTGATCGCCACCTGCTCGAGTTCGAAGCGGCGGCTGTCGCCGGAGGAGGTGCCGGAGGCGATGCGGCCGCCATCGACGGTGACGTTGGTGAAGATCGGGTTCATGCCGCGGAGGGAGACGGCGCGCGCGTCGTTGGCCGTATAATCAATGCCGATACCGGGCATAAACTTCAGGTATTCGCCGACGTTACCCTCGGAGATGTCGCCAAACTGATCGGAGGCCGCCACGAGCTTCTGGTTGAACGACGCCTTCTGGAGCGCGATGGCTTGGGACATGCCTTCCTTGGCGGTATTCACGGTGAAGGCTTCGAGCATGATGGTGTCGGAGCGCAGAGTCGTGCGGACCGACGCGGTTTGTCCGGCGACGACCGTGACGGTTTCGGTGGCGGCGTTCGTGCCTGGGTAGGCGATGGCGAGGACCTGCCGGCCGGCGGGGACGCCGTCGAGGCGGAAGACGCCCTCGCGCTCGGTGACGGCGCGAAGGGCGGTGCCGGTGACGGAGACTTCGGCGCCTTCGAGATAGCGGCCGGCGGTGTCGAGGACGACGCCGGAGACGGAGCCGGTGGACTGGGCGTGCGCCGCGGCGACGCAGGCGAGGAGCGTGGCGCCGGCCAGGAGCAGACGCCGGACGAGAGGAGCGAGGTAGGGGATTTTCACGATGACTGGAGGGACGCGTGCTGGAGGAAGAGTAACAGCAGAAGACGGGACCGCTGCAGAAACGGCGGGGCTGCGGGGGGGCGATCCGAGGGCGGGGAGGGTTGACGAAAAAAGACCCCGCGCCGCCGCTGTGACAAGCGGCAACGCGGGGTCTGCGGGCAGAAGACTAGAACGAGCCGCGGAGGCCGAAGGTGTATTTCGCACCGAAGGCGCCGTGGCGGTTCATGAAGGCAGTGTTGTTATTATAGCGGTAGGACGGAGCGGCCGTGAGATTGGCGATGTTCATATACACCGTCGCACGGCGATGCAGCTTGTAGGCGGCATTGATATCGATCTGCAGGCGCTCGCGCTCGTAGTTGCCGATGCCGTTGGCACCGGGGACGGTGAGGATGCGCTCACCGACCCAGTTGAACTTCACGCCGCCGGAAAAGGCCTGAAGCGTGTAGTTCACGCCGGCGTTGAAGGAATCTTTTGGCACGCCGCTGCCGCCGGTGAAGAGCCCGGGGTTCGACGTGGTGGTGCGGGTGTAATTCGCGAAAACGCCGAGGCCGCGGAAGATGCCGGGCAGGAAGGAGAGCTGCTGCGAGTATTCCAACTCGAAGCCGCGCACGATGGCCGCGCCGCCATTCACGACGCGGGTGAATTGCGCGCCGCCCGCGATCAGGCCGGCCTCGGTGTAGCCGAGGTCGAGGATGTCCTGCGGAACGTCGCCCGGCGTGAAGAGCGAGGTGGTGGAGAGCTGCGCGTCCTTGATCTCTTTATAGAAAAATCCCGCCGACAGGACGCCAACCGGTTCGAAGTAGTATTCCACGCGGGTGTCGTAATTGCTCGAATATTCAGGCTGCAGGTCGGGATTGGCCGTCGCGAAAGCCAGCTCGTTGTCGCTGACTGTGAGGCTGCGCGAGAGGTTCTGCGGATCGGGGCGGAGGACCGCGCGGTAGAAGGCGCCGCGCAGGACGAGATTGTTGGTCGCGGCGTAGCGCACCTGGGCGGACGGGAAGAGATCATCGTAGCTCTGGGTCTTCGTGCGACGCGTGCCGAAGCGAGTCTGGATGTAGTTGAAGTTGTTCGTGTCGGTGGTCCCGGATTGAGCGACCGCCTTTACGTTGCCGATGTCGTCGAACGCCTTGCCCTGGCTGTCGGTGCTTTCGAAACGCACGCCGCCGACGACCTGGATCTTTTTCGTCAGCTTGGAATCCGCCCTCACGTAAGCCGCGTGGATCGTCTCCTTGAAATCGAACATGCTCTGGAGCCGGTTGCGCAGATTGGCGGCGGCCTGTGCGGTGGTGAGGAAGAACGGCGTGGTGGCGTTGGCGGCCGTCCCTTGCGGGCCAAACAGCGGGTCGACGTTGCCCGTCGCGAACAGATCGTAGAGGCGCCACTTGTCGGTCGCAGCGGCAGATCCCACGACACCGCGGACATCGGTGAGCGTCTCGCCCTTGTTGAAGGAGGGGTGGTAAGGGTCGTTGTAGTTTGCGAGGTTGATGAAGTTGGGGCGCGTTGGGTCGACGTTCATCGTCCAGTTCTTCGTCCAGGTATCGATGTCCTTGATGAGGAGGCTGGAGTAGCCGCCGAACTTGAGCGTGCTCGGAGCGCGTAGTTGCGGCAGCCGCACGGTGGCGTCGGCGCGCACGTTGAAGGTTTGGTCCTTGGAATCGCGTTGGGCGAGCGTGACCGTCGCGGCGTCGTTGTAGTTCGCGAGGTCGAAGAAGCTGCGGGTATCGGTGGTGCCGTCGACGCGGGCGGCGTTCTGCTTGAGCTGAAGGTTGGGCTCGTTGCGATCGCTGGTGTAGCCCCAGCTCACGCCCCGCATGCGCGCGCTCACGACGTTGAAGTAGCCCTCGGCGTCCGAGTCATACCACTGGTAGGAGCGAGAGTAGGCGGTTGAGGCGTCGAGCGTGGTGGTCGGGGTCAGTTTCCAGACCAGCGCTGGGTTGATCAGGAAGGTGGCGCCGTATTTGCGGAAGTTGGTGCCGGCCGTGGTGACGGCGTTGGTGGTGTCGTTGGCGTTGAGCGCGAGCGTGCGCATCGAGGTCGCGCTCGGCGCATCGGGCTGGCTCACTGCGGTCGTGGCGGCGGCGAAGGTCCAGTTACGATTATGGAACGGGGCGTTGTAGTAATTGTAGCTCGTGCGGAGCGAGAGGATGAGGTTGGGCGTGGCTTTGAAATCGAGGTTCACGAGGAGCGCGTCGCGGAAGGTCGGCTTGAGGCCGTCCTGCCAATTGACCGAGCTGATGCGGGGGATCTCGGTGTAGTTGTCGGCCGGGTTCGCGTTGAACGTGCGGCCGAGGCCGGCGATGATCTTCTGCTCGACGTAGGTGCCGGTGTGGTTGGCGCTGACGACGAGGCCGAGACGGCCGTTCAGCAGCGTGTCGGAGAACTCGAGGGAGCCGCCGGGCAGCGCCTTCCGGCGCTCCTGGTTGTCCCAGCCGATGGTCTTGCCGAGTTGAAACGCATATTCGTTGAACGTGAGGTTGGCGTTATAATTGATGCGACGACCCTTTTGGTTGAGGGCGCTCTTGCTCTTCACGTTGATCGAGCCCGCGAGGCTATTGGCCGGCTGATCGGCGAGCGGGGTCTTGCTGAGCTCGATGGTGTCGACGGTCGAGAGCGAGACCTGCTCGAACTGGAAATCGCGGCCGGTGCCGATGCCGACGTCGGCGGCGGCGACCGGATTGCCGTCGATCATCACGCTGGCGTATTTCGAAGACATGCCGCGGACGCGCACCGTGCGGGCGTCGTTTTCGACGTAGTCGATGGTGAGGCCGGGCATATATTTGAGGAACTCGCCGACGTTATCCTCGGAGACTGCGCCGAACGCGTCGGCCGCGATCACGTTGGTGATGTTAAGCGCCTGCTTCTGATCGACGATGGCCTTGGCGTTGCCCTCGCGCGTGCTGCCGACGACGAATTCGCCCATCCGCACAACGTTGTTGTATTGCCCGGTCGTGAGCGAGAAATCGAGGTTGCCCGTCGCGCCGGCGGTGACGTTCACGGGCTGCTCGAGCTTGTCCAAGCCGGGATAGGTCACCGAAACGGTCCGGGAGCCGGCCGGCACTTGGGTGAACACATAGCGTCCGTCGGACGCGGTCGTCGTCACGAGGTCGGTGCCAGCGATGCGGACTTCGGCATTACCGAGATAGGATCCGGTGGCGGAATTGAGCACGCGGCCTTCGATCGTGCCGGTGGCGGCGCCTTGGGCAAACGAGAGGCTGGCGAGCAGAAGGCCGGTGCAGGCCGCGCAGACGCTGCGGAGGATTCGGATGAACAGAGTGGGTTTCATAGTCGGATAACGGAAGTTTTGGCTGCCCACGCACGCGCGGGGCGCGCGGTGAACATACGGGGGGACGATGCGGTGCAGGCGCCGCCCAGGGGGTTGGTTGGTCGGCGTCAACGGACGGCGGACACGTGTCCGCCGTCAAGCGCGTATCCGGCCCCGGTTCGGATATTTTCGCCTGACGGGCAGGCAGTTGGCCCGCGCGGCGGATGACTCGGCTTCGGGGCCGTCGTGGCCGTTGACAGGTTGCAGCGAGCGCCGCCAGCTTCCCGCGCCCCGCCTCTCGCCGTGCCTCCGTCCAGCAAGCCCAAGCCCACTGCGGTCCTTCGTTCCACCGCGGATTTTGCCCGTCACGTAGGCCTGGCGCGCACGACGGTGTCACGCGTGCTCAACGGCCAGCCGGGCTTGGCACAGCGGACGATCGACCGGGTGCAGCAGGCGCTGGCGGAAACCGGCTTCACGCCCAACGCGCACGCGCTGCATCTGAAGGGCAAGCGCACGTCGATGATCGGGATTTGTATGGAAGATCTGGCTACGCCGCCCGGCGTGCGGAAGCTCGCGACGTTGCAGCGCGTCCTGCGATCGCGAGGGTTCTCGTCGCTCATCGAGGTGTTCTCGCCGGGCTCGGGGCGCGAAGTCGTCCGCCATTTTTTGTCGCTGCGCGTGGAAGCAGTCGTGTTCATCGGTCACTTTCACCGCGAGGAAATCGAAGCGCGGATTGCGGAGCTGATCGCCCATGGGACTCCGCACCTGGTGATCGATCATTATGGTTTGAGAAACGCTAACACGGTCGCGCTCGACCGCGGCGCGGGGATGGCGGCGATCGTGAATCACCTGGTGGATCTGGGACACCGGACGTTTGGACTATTGGGAATTACCAAAGGGCCGGTCAGCCGGATTGATCGGTTCACGGGAATTCAGAGTGCGCTGCGCGCCCGCGGACTCGATTTCGGCGCGTGCACGGCGTCGCTCGATCACCTGCACGAGCGGCAACAGGACTTCCGCTATGGGCGCAAGCTGGCGGAGAGTTTCGTGGCGCATGGGAAACGACCGACGGCGTTTATCGGGCACAACGACGAGATCGCGATCGGCGCGCTGCGTGGGTTTCAGGATGCGGGGCTCAAGTTGCCGCGCGACGCATCGGTCACTGGCTTCAACAATCAGGATATTTGCCACATGACGTCGCCCACGCTGACGACGGTAGATCAGAACATCGAAACGACGATCGCTACGGCCGCGGAATTGGTCCTCTCGCAGCTCGGCCAGCCGTTGCGCACCAAACCAATCGTCAAGACGATCGAGCCGAAACTCGTGGTGGGCGATTCGACCGGGCCGGCGAGGGGCTGAATTCTTTTGCCGCAAAAATGCACAGAAGGCGCAAAAAAGGCCTGCCTTCGTTTTGCGCCTTTTGTGCTTTCTTGCGGCTGTTTCGGCTGGGGAGCGGATCAGCTGAGCTGGGCGCGGATAGTTGACCGGCGCCTAGCTTTACTTTTTTCCGATCGCCAACGCGCGCGGGCGCAATACCTCGAAATGGGTCGTCGGGATGATCGGGCCCATGTGCATCACGGTCTCGGCGCCCAGGAGGGAGGCGAGGTTGCCGCAGGCGGGGAGCGACCAGCCGCGCAGATGGCCGAACAGAAAACCGGCGGCCCAGGCATCGCCCGCGCCGTTGGTGTCGATCACGTCGGCGACGGCGACGGGCTCGATGCGGTGCAACGCGCCTTCGTGAGCGATCCACGCGCCGTCCTTGCCGACTTTCACGGCGGCGAGCACGCCGAGTTCGGAGAGTTTTTTGGCGAGCGTGGAGTAGGGCGACGCGTGATCCTGGAAGAGCGCGCGGATCTCATCTTCGTTGGCGAAGACCACATCGACGCCGCGTTTGAACTGGCTGAAGAGCCAATCGCGCGCGGCGTTGACGACTTCAAACGATGACAAGTCGACGCTCGTGGTGCAGCCGGCGGCGCGGGCCGCGGTGAGCACGGAGTTGGCGAGCGCCTGATTGAAGACGAGGTAGCCCTCGATGTGCGCGTGGCGGCAGCCGGCGAAATCGGCCGCGGTGATTTCCTCGGGCGCAAGGGTCATGGCGGCGCCGAGACACGTGCGCATGGTGCGTTGCGCATCGGGTGTGACGAGGGCGAGGCAACGGGCGTTGGCCTGGGGCCCGTGCTTGAAGCGCGTGCCATCCACGCCGGCCGACTCGAAGGCCTGGCGATAAACGCGGGCAAGATTGTCGTTACCCAATTTCCCCAGAAACGTGGTGCGCAATCCGAGTCGCGCGGCGTTGAAGGTGGCGTTGGCCGCTGAGCCTCCGGTGGCGTAGGCCGGCTCACCGTCGAGCAGGCCGACGATCCGCTGCATCTCATCGTGGTCGACGAGCACCATGCCGCCTTTGTCGCCGGCGACGTTTTTTTGGAGAAACGCGTCCGGCACCCGGGCGAGCAAATCCATAATGGGAGAACCGACGCCGATGAGATCGAAGGAGGATGAGGAGGCCATGAAAGTTTTTTTAAGCAGGAAGCCAGGAAACCAGGAAGGAGAAGCTCTGTTTCATGGCTTCTTGGTTTCCTGCTTTGTTCTTTTGAATTAAGGGGGGCTCTGAACAAACCAATGAGGAAATCAGAAACTCAGGAAATGAACCCGATCACAGGGAAGAATCGTCATCGTCTGGTGCTTTTTTCCTGCTTTCTTGAGTTCCACATTTGTCCGCCTGTATTTTTCAGAGATTCGTTCATTCAGAAACCAGGAAACTAGGAATCCGGATAGGGATCGGTTTATGGCTTTCTAGCTTCAGAATTAATCGGTCGATCAGCTGGAGATTGTCAGGTTCGTCGCGAGCAGCGGCTCGTCGTCGATCTCGATCAACAGCGAGTAGTCTCCGACTTGGGGGAAGGAGAGGTTGCGGATTTCGTTGATGAGATTGATCCGATGCAGAGGGCTCTGCGATTCGAACGGCCGCTCGAGCAGCGGCTGCGGGTTCGTGGCGTTGAGACCCATCGAAATCTTCAGTTTGTGCTCACCGACGCTGCAATCGGTGATCGTCAAAAACCAGATCATGAACGGGTGGGTGACGGGAAACTCCCGCGCCTGAATGTTCGAAAAAATTCCCAGGATGGTGTGTTTGCCGGAGCCGGGATCGATATGCACGCCGTCACAGGTGAGCCAGGCGAGAAGCTGCGGTTTGGAATGCACCACGGAGTGAGAGGGAAAGTGAGAGGGAAAGTGAAGGTGAAAACGGAATGGTGGTGGAAAGACCCGGTGCGCGTCGGTTGGCGGAAGAGTGGCTTGCGTTCCACTTTCACCTTCACTCTCACTTTCACTTCCTGTGCTCGCCGAAGTCGTCTCGAAATCCACCTTCATCGATTTGAGCGGCTATCCGCGCTGGCTCGTCGTGCTGGTGGGCACTTTGGTGGCGGCCCTTGCGATCTGGATTGGGATGAAGCTGCTGAAGCTTGCGCTGTGGCTGCTGTTTTTCCTCGTGCTCGCGGGTGGGATCGCGTGGGCGGTGTGGGAACTGGTGCGCTGAAATGTAGGGGCGCAGGCTTGCTGCGCCCTTCGCGGCACGGGGCGCAATGCAGGGCGCAGCAAGACTGCGCCCCTACGAATCGGAGGAGATCCCGAACTTTTCCTTGCGCGCTCGAATCGCGCGGCCTCAACCTCGTATCCCGTGAAATACATTTTCGTCACGGGTGGTGTGGTTTCGTCGTTGGGCAAGGGTCTGACGGCGGCGGCGTTGGGAGCGCTGCTCGAGATGCGCGGGCTGGTTGTGCGTATCCAGAAATTCGATCCCTACCTGAACGTCGACCCCGGCACCATGAGCCCGTTTCAACACGGTGAGGTTTACGTGCTCGAGGATGGCGCCGAGACCGATCTCGACCTTGGTCACTACGAGCGCTTCACGAGCGGCAAACTTTCCCGGCTCAACAGTCTCTCCTCTGGCCAGGTTTACGAGGCCGTGATCCAGAAGGAGCGGCGCGGCGATTACCTCGGCAAGACGGTGCAGGTGATCCCGCACGTGACGAACGAGATCAAGGACCGCATCTACGCCGGGGGCAAAGACGCCGACGTGCTCATCACCGAGATCGGCGGCACCACCGGTGACATCGAGGGATTGCCGTTCCTCGAGGCGATGCGGCAATTCGCGCTCGAAGTGGGGCCGAAGGACGTGGTGTTCATCCACGTGACGCTCGTGCCGTTTTTGAAAGCGGCGGGCGAACTGAAGACGAAACCCACGCAGCAATCGGTCGCGAAGCTGCGCGAGATCGGCATCCAGCCGCATGTGCTCGTGTGCCGCACGGATCATCCGCTCGACCACGATCTGCGCGACAAGCTCTCGATGTTTTGCAACGTGCCGGTGAAGGCCGTCATCGAGTGCCGCGACGTCGATCACTCGATCTACGAGTTGCCGCTCGCGTTGCAGAAAGAGGGCATGGACCAACTCGTCCTCGATCTCTTCGGGCTGCAGAATCCGCCGGCGGACGACAATATTTGGGAAGAGATCGTGCGCCGGATCCTCAACCCGAAGCACGAGGTCACGATCGGCGTCGTCGGCAAATACATCGAGCTGCAGGACGCCTACAAATCCGTCTACGAGTCCATCACGCACGCCGGCATCGCGAACAACTGCAAGGTGAACATCCGCCGCATCGATGCCGAGGATGTGGAGAAAAAAGAGAAGGGCGGATTGGCGCTGCTCAAGGGTCTCGACGGCATTCTGGTGCCCGGCGGCTTTGGCGATCGCGGCACCGAAGGAAAAATCGCCGCGGCGAAATACGCGCGCGAAAACAAGGTGCCGTATTACGGCCTCTGCCTTGGACTG
>JANPIT010000068.1:0-5574 GCA_031425115.1 Opitutaceae bacterium
CGACCCTCACCGCTGTTGAAGGAAAAACTCGAGGGGCTAAAACCGGCCGCCTGGGCCGTGGGGGTTTTAGCGTAGAGTTCGCGCACGAGGTCCCAGGCTTCGGTGTAGAGCGCGGGATTGGAGCGCGGCGTGCGTGAGAGCGGCGACTGATCGACCAGGACGATCTCGCTGAATTCGAGGTCGCTTTTGATCGAGTGAAAGGTCGCGGGATCTTCGGTGAGCTGCAGCCGCTGCGTGAGCAGGCCCTGGTAGATGACGTTGTCGAGCAAGGTGGACTTGCCGGAGCCGGACACGCCGCTGAGACAGACGAGGCGCTGCAGCGGAAGCTGGAAAGACAGATCGGCGATGTTATGTTTGGAAACGTGTCCGAAATGAAGCGCGGGGTGGCTCGGTAGGACGGGCCGGCGGGAGGTCGGCGTATCCACAGTTTCGCGACGGGAGAGGTAGGCGCCGGTGATGCTCTTCGGGGAAGCAAGCATGCCGGGGAGGGTGCCCTGAAACACGATGTGGCCTCCGCGGGCGCCGGGCTCCGGACCGACTTCAATCAGGTGATCGGCGGCGCGCATCATCGCCTCGTCGTGCTCGACGACGACGACGGTATTCCCGGCGTCGGTCAGCGTGCGGATGATCTCGATGAGGCGATCGATGTCGCGCGGGTGGAGCCCGACGCTCGGTTCATCGAGGACGAAGAGCGTGTCGATGAGCGACGTGCCGAGACAACTGGTGAGGTTAACGCGCTCCACCTCGCCGCCAGAAAGCGTCTTCGATTGGCGATCCAAGGTGAGATAACCGAGGCCGACTTGCTGCAGATAGCGCAGACGAGAGACGAGCGACTCGTAGGCGAGCGACGCGCTGCGAGCGTCCGGTTTGTCATCGATGAGATGACTCGTGGTGACGAGGTTGAGCAGGTCGGTGACGGGAAGTTGGTAGAGGTCGGGGAGCGTGCGGTGCTGCCATTTCCAGCAGAGAGCCTCGGGCTGGAGGCGTTGGCCGCCGCAGTCGGGGCAGGGGTTGTAAGCCCGATAGCGCGAGAGGAAGACGCGCACGTGCATCTTGTAGGTGTTCTTCTCGAGCCAGCGGAAGAAGCCCTTCAGGCCATACCAATATTGCGGCCACGCCTTTCCGTTTTCTTCGCCGTAACCGGGCTCGCCATCGAGGATGAAGCGCTGTTGCTCGGCCGGCAGGGACGCGAACGGGACGTCGGTGCGGATCTTTCTCTTTTTCGCGAACGTGAGCAGGTCTTTTTTCGAATCGCCGTAGACCTCGCTCTCCCAGCACTTGATCGCTCCGTCATCGATCGACAGCGAGTGGTCGGGCATCGCGAGACGGTAATCGATCTCGATCACGCGGCCGAAACCACGGCACTTTGGGCAGGCGCCGAGCGGGGAATTAAACGAGAAAAGCGGGGGCGTCGCCGCGCGGAACGTGCGGCCGGATTTGGGCGAGTGGAGGCCGCGCGAGTAGTGGCCGAGTGAGGAAATTTCATCAGCGCCGCTCGCCGAAGGCCGCGTGCCAAACAAGTGGACCTCATTTTGGCCGAAGTGCAGCGCGGTCTCAACGGCTTCGAGGAAGCGCGGTTTTTGGTCGGGACTGAGGGCGACACGATCCTGGGCGACGTAAAGGTGCGCGGCCTTCGCGAGGGGCTTCGCGTCCGTGAGCAGTTCGTCGATACGATGCACGGCGAGGGCGTCGGCTTTGCCGGGGACGAGCACGCGGACGTAGGACTGGCCTTTGAGGCTTTGGAGGATTTCGGGCCACGTCAGGTTGTCGGGCCGCTTCACTTTGAAACCGACGATAACCGCGCGATCCGCGTCAGTGGCGCGCGCCTTGGTCCAAATCGACTGCGGATTGTCGTCTTCGACTTTCTCGCCGGTCGCGGGATCGAAGCATTCCGCGACGTGGCTGAACCACACTTTAAAGAAGTCCGTCAGCTCCGTCATCGTGCCGACGGTGGAGCGCGACGTTTTGACGGTGTTGGTTTGCTGGATCGCGATCGAGGGGCGGATGTTCTCGATCGAGTCGACCTTGGGTTTGTCGAGGAGCTCGAGAAACTGCCGGGTGTAGGCGCTGAACGTCTCGACGTAGCGGCGCTGGCCCTCGGCGTGCAAGGTATCGAAAACGAGCGAAGATTTCCCCGCGCCACTCAGGCCGGTGACGACGATGAAGTTACCGAGCGGCACATCGAGGTCGAAGCCCTTGAGATTGTTCTGCCGGACACCGCGGAGACGGATGCATTCAGGCTGGGAACGGGCGGGCACGGTGTCGGAAGAAATCACGGTCCCACGAAGAGAACCGCGAATAGAAACGCAACTCGGGCACGCACTCGCGACGGCACTGCTGACATAACGGTGTCAGGGGCCAGCGGCTAGCGGTCAGCGAGGGTGAGTTTGGCGCCGGCGGCCTCGATCGCCTTTTCCACGGCGGGCGCGGGGCGGGTGTCGGTGACGACCGTGATCTTGGGGCCGAACGGGGCGGTGAGGCTGAGGGCCTTGCGGCCGAATTTCGTGGCGTCGAGGGCGAAGATGGTGCGCTCGGCGGCGGCGATCATCTTGCGCTGGGCGGCGATGATGAGGCCGTTGTGATTCCAGACGCCGTTTTCCGTGATGCCGGTGCCGCCCAGGATCGCGAGGTCGGCGTGCACCTGCTCGAACGATGCCTCGCAGAGCGGGCCGACGAGGGTGCCGAGACGGCCGAGGATGCTGCCACCGGTGACGAGGGTTTCGACGTTGCCCACTTCGCCGAAGAGACTGGCGACGGGGAGCGAGTTGGTGATGACCTGGACGCGTTTCTCGGCGAGCAGGCGGGCCACGGCATAGGTCGTCGTGCCGCCGTCGAGGATGACAGTGGAGCCGGGGCGGACTTGCTCGGCCACGAGGCTGGCGATGGCGAATTTGCGATCGGCCTGGCGCTGGATGCGGACGAGAAAATCGTGCTCTTGCGCGAGCGCGTCGGTCTCGATCAGCGAAGCGCCGCCGTGATGGCGGCGGACGATGCCGCGGCTTTCGAGCGAATCGAGCGCGCGGCGCACGGTCGAGAGCGAGCCGCCGAAGTGATTGGCGAGCGAATGCAGGTCCGCGTATTTGTGCTCGCGCACGTGGCGTTCGATCAGGTCGGTGCGCTGTTGGTTGGTCATGGGACGGCGGGAGCGGAGGCGCGAAGATCGGACCTTACTGGAGGCGGGCGAAAAGAGCGAGGTAGGCGGCGACCTGGCGGGCGGGATCGAACGTTTCCCGCGCAAAGGCGCGCGCGCTGGCGGCGGCGGCGATGCGCGAGGTGGCGGGCTCGGTCATTCGGCGCATCAGCGCAGAGCGAAAGGCCGTGCGGTCATCGCGCGCAATCGCCCAGCCGGTGCGACCGGGGATGAAACATTCCTGGATGCCCTGCGCCTCGTAGGCGATGGCGGGCAATCCGTGCGCCTGGGCTTCGATGAGAAAATTGGAGAGAGCCTCGCTCCACGACGCGTGGACGGCGAGATCGGCGGCGTGATAGAGCGGCGACGGATCGCGGTGGAAGCCGAGGAATTTCACGCGCGCGGTGAGTTTTTTCTCTGCGGCGAGGCGTTCGCAGGCCGCGCGGTGCGGTCCATCGCCGGCCAGCCAGAGCTGGCAGTCGAGGTCGGCGGGGAGTTTGCTGACGATCTCGATGAGCTCGCGCTGATTTTTTTCCGGGCGAAACATCGCGACGCACAGCAGCACGGTGGTGGCGGGCGTGGCGCCGAATTGGGCGCGGAGCGTGGCTCGTGGCGTGGACGCTGCCGCGCCGGCGAGCGTCGCGGAGAGGGGCTCCGCCGCAGCCGGGAAGACGAGCGAATTGTAGATGACGGAAATTTTCTGGAGAGGGACTTGGTGCGTTTTGACGAGAGTGTCGCGGGCGTCGCGGCTGTTGGCGACGACGTGACGCACGGTGTGCAGCGAACGCTGGAAGCGACGCGGGAGCGTTTTCCCGGTGCGCATCGTGGCGAACACGTTGGTGCGTGGAAATTTTTCCTGCACCTGGCCGGCGTAGCAGTTGGCCATCCGTCCCATGCAGAGCACGACATCGGGTGCGAGGCGAGCCACGGTGCCGAGGAGGCGGGGCGCGAACCAATCGAGCCCGAGGTCGAAGGGCTGCAGCACGCGATGCGCGACAGCGGGTGAGATCGTCGACGCGAGCGCGCCGCCGGGCCGGAACGTGACGAGCGAGGTGCTGTGGTTCGCGGCGGCGAATGCGTTGGCCAGAAGCACGGTCTGTCGTTCCGTGCCGCCGCTTCGCAGGAAATCCTGCAGGATCGTGATTTTCATTGCCCGGCGCGAGGTCGGGGCGAACGGTGGCGCGTCACGCGATGAAATCTCCCTTCATGCAACTCCTGGTGCGCTGGCTGGTGCTCGCACTCGGTGTGATGCTCGCCACGAAGATTGTGCCGAACATCCGGTGCGACGACGGCACGACGCTCATCGTGGTCGTGCTGGTGTTGAGCTTCTGCAACGCGATCCTGAAACCGCTGCTGGTGCTGTTCACGTTGCCGTTCATCCTGATCACGATGGGTCTTGGGGTCCTCGTGATCAATGCCTTGTTATTTCTGTTGGTGGGGAAGGTCGTGGACGGTTTCGAGGTGGGCGGATTTTGGTCGGCGTTTGGTGGAGCGTTCGTGGTGAGCGTGACGAATTGGTTGGTGAGCGCGTTCACGCGGAGCAAGAAGTCGGACAAGCGGCCGGACGTGGAGCCGAAGCCGAAGAACGACGACGTGATCGATATCTGATCGGAGGCGCGGGCGACGGTTCGCGATCTGCTGAAAGCGGGCCCGCGGTCTGCGCTCCCGTCCCGCGGGGGCGCGTCCATCTTTCGCGTTGCGCGTCGTGGCGTCGGCGCGTCATCTCTCCCGGCTATGGCCAAGCCTTCCCACGCGACCTGGGGCGGTCGGTTCACCGCCGGTCCCGCCGAGTTGATGCTGCAGTTCAGCGAGTCGGTCTCCTTCGATCGGCGGCTCGCGCCGTTCGACATCACGGGAAGCAAGGCTCATTCGGCCATGCTGGCGCATGTGGGGCTGATCACGCCGAAGGAGCGCGATGCGATTCATGCGGGACTCGACGCCATCCTTGCCGAGATTGGTGCGGGCAAATTCACCTGGGACACGAAGCTCGAGGATGTGCACATGAACATCGAGCAGGCGCTCACGAAGCGCGTCCCGGCGGCAGCCAAGCTGCATACGGCGCGCAGCCGGAATGACCAAATTGCGACGGATATGCGGTTGTTTTTCAAATTCGCGTGTCGCGTGCTGCAGGAGAAAATTCTGGCGGCGGAGCGGGCGCTCCTCGTGGTGGCCGAGGCGAACCGCGATGTATTGATTCCTGGATACACGCACTTGCAACGCGCGCAGCCGGTCTTCCTGTCGCATCATCTCTTCGCCTGGCTCGAAATGCTCGATCGCGACCGGGCGCGCTTCGCAGAGGTCGCCGTGCACGCCAACTGGTGTCCGCTGGGTTCCGGGGCGATCGCCGGCACCACGCTGCCGATCGATCGGGAGTTCACGGCGAAGGCGCTGGGGTTTGTCGACGCCAAGGGCCGGCCGCAAGTCACGCAGAACTCCATGGACAC
>JANPIT010000069.1:0-9720 GCA_031425115.1 Opitutaceae bacterium
CCATTGAGCAACACGAGCGTATTGCTCGAGGCGATACCGCGCAGCGAAACACTGGCGTTATCTCCGCGCGCGGTCGCGCCGAGGGTGGCAGTCTCGTTGCCCGGCAGTCCAGTCACCTGCGGCAGCGCCGTCAGCAATTCCGACGGCTGCGCCGCATCGCGCACCTCCATGGCCGCCGTGTCGAAGACCGTGACGGGGAGAACCTTTTCGATGTCGAGCCGCTTGATGTTGGAGCCGGTGACGGTGAACGCCTCCAACTTCAGCGTTTCCTCGCGATTCGCGGGAGCGGCCGGAGCGGGAGCAGTTTGCGCGGAAAGAACCGCGACAGCCAGAACGGTCGCAAGCGCAGCGACGCGGGCAGGGATAAGGCAGACAGTTTTCATACGGTGGTGGGTCAGGTAATGAACGAGAACGCTTTGCGCCGCGGATCGCAAGCGGCACCACACGCCACTTACGTCATTGGCTCCACATGCACCGTCACATCGCTGATGCGATGCGGCACGGATCCGATCAGCGCATCCTTCACGGCGTGCGCAATGTCGTGACCCGCGCGGACCGAAAGGTCGCCGTCCACGCGCACCTGGATGTCGACGAGGTAGCTCAAGCCGCTTTTGCGCATCCGCACTTTGTCGAGCGCGCGCACGCCAGGCACGACCAACGCGAGCGCGCGCACCTCGTTCTCAAAGCGCGCCGGCACCGCGGTGTCCATTACATCACCCAGCGCCGTCATCGCCATGCCGGTGCCGTTGAACGCGATTATCACGCACGCAAACAGCGCGGCCCAGTCATCCGCCGATTCCCACCCCGGTCCGCCGATCAATGCAATTGCGATGCCGATGAACGCGGCCGCCGAGGTCACCGCGTCGGACCAATGGTGCATCGCCTCGATCCCCAGCGCCGTGCTGCCCGCTTCGACGCCGGCGGTTTTCAAACGGCGCGAGAACCACAACTTCACCGCAATCACGACGGCGAGGAGCGGAAGCGTCCACCACTTCGGTCCCTGATGCGGCGTGATGATCTCGCGCACCGCGTGGGACCCGACCCACGCGGCCATGGCGAAAACGAAGAGCGCCACGGCGAGGGCTGCCAGCGGCTCCGCCTTGCCGTGACCGTAGGGGTGATTCGCATCCGGCGGCCGCAACGCCACGCGAAACGCGGCCCACACCAGCGCGGACGAGAAGATATCGAGCGTCGATTCCGCGCCGTCCGCCACCAGTGCATACGTGTTGCCCAGGATGCCGCCGGCAAATTTCACGAGGGCGAGCACCGCGTTCAAACCAATGCCGAGCAGCACGAGCCGCGCACTGCGCCGGGCATCGCGCTGCGCCAGAGCGTGGGGATCAGGCGAAGCCGGCATGCGCGCACCCTGGGTCATGACGGCGCCGAAGACCAGCCGACACACGGCCGGGGTGCACTTCGCACATGGTCTTTTGTTTTGGCTATACAAAGATCTGAACCGTAGGTCAGCGCGCTTGCGCGCGCCAAACCGCGTCCGCAAGCGGACTGGCCTACAGTTACGCAGCCAAACCAAAAGACCATGGCACCTCGCATGCTCGTCGCAGTTCGCATCGTAACGCGCGGAGCGGGCGATTGACGGAGCCGAATTTCACTTCAACGGTGGTTTTCCCATGGCTGCGCAAATCAGCACGACGCCTAATGACCCGGTTAAGCAGTTCTCGGTTTTTGCCGAGAACCGTCTCGGTCGACTCTACGATCTCACGACGCTGCTGAAAGACCATAACGTCCACGTCATGGGCATCACGGTTCTGGATACGACGGATAGTTCCATTGTGCGCGTGATCGTCGACGATCCCGATCGGGCGAGGGAATTAATGATCAACAACGATTTTCCCTACGTGGAATGTAACGTGGTAGCCGTGGAAATCACCGATGAATCGGAGCTGAGGGCGATCCTGGCCGCGTTGTTCGAAGCGGAGATCAACATCCATTATATCTACAGTTTCATCAAGCGGCCGGAAGGCCGGTGCGCCCTCGCGATCAATGCCGAGGACGACGAGGTCGCCGCGCAGGCTATTGCGACACGGGGATTTCGGGTGCTGACGCAGCGGGATATTTCTCGCTGAAGGCGTGGAACCGGAAGGCGGGCGCGCGAACTATGCCGCGTCCAATCCAACCTTCCACGCGCTTCCAGCATGGCCACGCGTTCCAGCAGCTCTAAGAAAAAACCTCCCGCCAAATCCGCCGCCCCCCGGCGCACTGAGCCCGCTTCCGGCCCCGAACTGTTTGTTGTAGGCGTCGGGGCATCCGCTGGTGGATTGCAGGCCCTCCAGGCGTTTTTCGGCGCGATCAAGGAGGTGCCCAATGCGGCCTTCGTGGTCGTTCAGCATCTCTCGCCCGACTTCAAGAGCTTCATGGTGGAGTTGCTGACCAAGCACACGCAGATGCCAGTGCAGCGCGCCGAACAGAACACCGCTGTTCAGCCCGGAAACATCTACCTGATCCCGCCGAAGTTTACGTTGCGGATTGCACGCGGTCGGCTGCAGCTCGAGAAAACGGATCCGCGGCGCGGTCTCCACCTGCCGATCGACCAGTTCTTCATTTCGCTCGCGCGCGACCTGCAGCATCGCGCCGTCGCCGTCGTGTTGTCGGGCACAGGGAGCGATGGCACCGCGGGTATCCGCATGGTCAAGGATGCGGGCGGCATGGTCATGGTGCAGAGCGAGGAGAGCGCTCAATTCGATGGGATGCCACGCAGCGCGATCGCCACCGGTCTCGCCGACTTCGTGTTGCCGCCGGAAAAGATGCCGGCGCAACTCGCCACTTATCTGAGCCATCCGCTGCTCAAAAAACCCCGCACCCTAGCGGGCCGGCGGGGCCAGGACGTCGATGGCATTCTCGCCGAAATCTTCGACCTGATGCGCAACCAATGCGGGGTGGATTTCTCTCACTATAAACCGGCCACCGTCGATCGCCGCCTCGAGCGCCGGATGAGCGTTTCTCAAATCGAAACTCTCGCCGACTACGCCCGCCACCTCGTGCAATCGCCCCGCGAGGTCTCGCTGCTGTTCAACGAAATGTTGATCGCCGTGACGGAATTCTTCCGCGACCGGCCGGCCTGGGACGCGCTCGAGAAAGATGTGCTGCCCGGCCTGCTCAAGGCGCTCCCGCCCAAAGAACCCGTCCGCGCCTGGGTGGCCGGCTGCTGCACCGGCGAGGAGGCCTACTCGCTCGCGATCCTCGTGACCGAACAGATGGAAAAGCTGAAGATGCACAACGCGGTGAAAATCTTCGCGACCGACATCGCGCGCGACAGCCTGGAGACTGCCGCGCGCGGTCTCTACTCCGCCAGTGAGGTCGCCGGAGTATCGCCGGCGCTGCTCGAGAAATATTTCACGCAGGAAAGCCACGGCTACCGCGTGCGCTCCCGCCTCCGCGAGATGGTGGTCTTCGCGAATCACAACCTGCTCAACGATCCGCCGTTCACCAAGGTCTCGCTCATCTGCTGCCGCAATCTCCTCATTTACCTGCAGGCTCCCATGCAGCAGCGCGTGCTCACCCTGTTTAGCTTCGCGTTGCGGGAGGAGGGCGCGCTGTTCCTCGGCAGTAGCGAGAGCATCGGGGACGCCACGGACCGCTTCCACCCGCTCTCGACGCGCGCGAATCTCTTTCGCAATCGCCGGCGCGGCATTGCACCGCCCGGCTTCGTCAATCCCCCCCGGGTTAAGCGCACCGCCATCGACCCCTCCGCCGCACTCCAGCGCGCCGCGTCAAGAATCACCGTCGGCGAGGTGCCTGCGATCGAGGAAGTGCACAGCCAGATCATCGCGCAGTTTTCTCCCGCCTGCCTCGTCGTCGACAGCCGCGACGAGGTCGTCCACATCGTCGGCAACGCCGGGGAGTATCTCAAGATGGTCGACGGTAGTTTCAGCCGGAACCTCTTCAAGCTGACCTCGCACAATCTCGCCAACGCCCTGCGTTCCGCCCTCATTCGCGCGCAGCAGAAAGGCGACAAGTTCACCTACGAAAACGTGCGCTACACCGAGGGGCGCAAGACCCACGCCGTGCACATTCATGTGCGCCCCGTGCCCGACAAACGAGGCCAGCCCAGCGGCACGCGGCTGATCTTTATCGAGCGCGCACCGACGCCGCCGAAGGCCGGCACCGGCAAACGCTATCGGCCGGACGTGCAGAGCGCCCACCGTATCACCGACCTGGAACGCGACCTGTCGCTCACGCGCGACACCTTGCAGGCGACCGTGCAGGATTTAGAGACCTCGAACGAGGAGATTCAGGCCGCGAACGAAGAGTTGCTCGCCTCGAATGAAGAGCTCCAAAGCACCAACGAGGAACTCCAGTCCGTCAACGAGGAGTTGCACACCGTCAACACCGAGAACCAGAACCGGATCGACGAACTCACGCGCCTCACCAACGACATCAACAACCTCCTCGCCACCGCCTCGATCGGTGTGCTGCTGCTCGATGGTCAACTGCGCGTGCGGCGCGCCTCGCGCTCCGCGCTCGTGACCCTCGACCTCACCGAGGCCGATGTCGGCGTGCCGATCGAAACGGTCGCGCGCATCCTCCACGTGCCCGACCTCCCGCAGAGTGCTGCACGGGTGATCAAGAGTGGCCAACTCGAGGAGCTCGAAATCGAGCACAACGGTTCGAGCCGCCGGCTGCTCGTGCGCTGCGCGCCGTTTCGCGACGAACTCGCGCGGGCCCGCGGTGTCGTCATCACGCTCCTCGACATCACCGAGCGTTATCAGTCCGAGCAGCGCACCCACGCCCAGGCAGACGTCATGCAAGGTGTGCTCGACGCGCTGGACGCCCACGTGGCGATCATGGATCGCGAGGGTCGCATCGTGCACGTGAACAAAGGCTGGCGCGAATTTGCGGCGACCAACCCCGCTGGCGGCCTCGCGCCGTCCGTCGATGTGGGCGCAAATTATTTCGAGTCGTGTGCGGCAGCCGCCCCCCGGCGCGACCCCGACGCAGCGGCCGCCCTCGAAGGCATGCATAAAGTGCTGAACGGGGCGCTCACCAATTTCTCTCACGACTACGTGTGGGAAGCGCGCACCGAGAAGCGTTGGTTCCGCCTGCATGCGGTGGCGGTGCAGTCACCCGAGCCCGGCCTCGCGGTGGCGCATTTCAACATCACTCCGTTGAAAATGCCCGATCGGAAATTATCTGAAACGCCGCCGCGCGCCTCACTGACCGCCAAGGCGCCGCAGGCGCCAGCGCGATGAGCTCATCCAAGCCCAAGTCTCGTCGGGGGGGCGCGACTCCGGAAAAGCCCGCCGACCGGCCGCTTTCCGCGACCGAGCGCAAGCTCACCGACGAGCTCAACACGCACCAGATCGAGCTCCAGATGCAGAATCAGGAGTTGCTGCGCGCGAAGGGCGATCTCGAGCGCTCCCGCGCCCGATACTTCGAGCTCTTCGATTTCGCGCCCGTGCCGTATTTCACGTTTACCTCCCGCGGCACCATCAACGCTCTCAACCTGGCGGCCGCCGAACTATTGCGGCTCGATCGCCAGCGCGCGATCGAATCACCGGTGGGCGCGTTTTTCGACGCAGAGTCCCAAGGCAGGTTTCGCGCGCACTTGGAACACGTTTTTCAAGAATCCGGAAAACACGCTCTCGACCTGCGCCTTCAAGCCGATCGCGACGGCCTGAGGCGGCACCTCCACCTCGTCAGCCGGATGATTCGCGGCGAAATGGGGGATAGTCCGCTGTGTCTCACCGCCGCCGTCGACATCACCGCGCGCAAGGCCGCGGAGGAAGAGGTTCACCGCCTCAACACGGCGCTGGAGCAACGCGTCGCGCAGCGCACGAGCGAACTCCAGGAATCCAACAAGGATCTCGAATCGTTCATCTACTCGATCTCGCACGACCTCCGCGCTCCGCTGCGGAACATGGCCGGCTTCGCGTCGATCCTCGCGGACGATTTTTCGACGCAGTTGCCACCCGAAGCGCAGCTTTACGTGAAGCGCATCCTCGTCGGCAACGAGAAGATGCTGCACCTCGTCGACGACCTCCTCCGTTTCTCCCGCCTGGGTCGCAAGCCGCTGGAATGCTCGCTCGTCGACTTGAATGAACTGCTCGATGATGCGCTCGCGGACCTCGCGGGTGAGGTGGAGGGCCGTGAGATCCGTTGGCACCGCACTCCCCTCCCGATGGCCGAGTGCGATCCCGGTCTCATGCGCCAGGTCTTCGTGAACTTCCTCTCGAACGCGCTGAAATACTCCCGCCCACGCCGACCCGCGATTATCAAAATCAGCTGCGACCGGCGCCGCACCGAGCGGATTATCAGCATTCAAGACAACGGTGTCGGCTTCGATATGCGCTACGCCGACAAATTATTCGAGGTCTTCCAGCGTCTGCACGTCCCCTCTGAATTCGAGGGCAACGGCGTTGGGCTCGCGATGGTCGCGCGCATTCTGCAGCGGCACGGCGGCCGGGCTTACGCCGAAGGCCGCATCGACCAGGGCGCGACCTTCTCGTTCACGTTTGAGGGACTGCGTAACGCGGTCTGAGCCGCGGCTGGGCCGAAAAACTCCAAGCTCCAAACTTCAAGCCTCCAGAGAACCTCCAACGCTCAAACAAAAAGCCGCGGAGTAAGTCGCGGCTCGAACGCTGGAAACTGTTTTTTGAAGCTTCTCTGGAGCTTGGTGCTTGGATCTTGGTGTTTCGCTCGTGCCCCCGCTCAGCCCTGCACTTCGCCCATCTTCTCGCCGTCGAGTTCGTAGAGGCCCGTCATGTAGCCGTTCTCGAACATCGCGCCGACCTTGAGCTCGCCGTAAAATGCAACGGGCACGTCCATCATCGGCTGCACGCCTTTCTTCATCTTCACGACAACCCATTCGTTCATGTTGGGCACGGTGCCGAAGCAGCACGCCATCGTGTTGCGCATCAAAAGAAATTCCGTCACGAGGCCCTTGTCCATTTTCACCGGCACCATGTAGCCCGTGATCACGGCCTTCTTGCCGTTCCACGACTTCACCATCGCCGGAATCTGCTCCTCGCCCGTCGGCGGTTTCTCGTTCGGGTTGGCCGCAGGATCGAACGGCGGGGGATTGAACTGATAAGACGCGAGCTGCTCGAAACCCAGTTTGAGATAACCGTTTTCCACCACCGGCGCAGCGGGGGCGGCGGCTGGCGCAGCAGCCGCGGACGCGTCAGCGGCGGGTTTGGCGGCCGGGGCCGGCTCTGCCGCAAAATTCACGGAGGGCAACACGAGTGCGGCGGTCAAAACGGCGAAGGGGAAGCGGCGCATCGATGTCGTCATGCGTGAAACCGTAGACAGGCTCTCGCCTGCGTCAAAAGCGATTTTCGCCCTCATCGCTCATGCACCCTGGGCATCGAAGTGCCCACGCAGCGCCTCCTCCGGCCAAGTCGTGCCCCGCGAATCGATTAAGCCGGGCGCCCCTTTATACCGTGCGCTCCACGGTGGCATGGCGGTTGGGCGCCCGGACCCGCCCGACTGCAACCGCCGCGTAAACCGGGCGCGCGTTGAGGATAACCCGCCGCTAACTCACGACACCGGCGCGAGGGTCTCCGCCACCGGCGTCCGATAAGCCTTCAACGCCGGCACGATGCCGCCGAGCGCGCAGAGCGCGATCATCGCCAGCGGGCAAATCCACAGCACCGGATGCTTCGCGCCGAGATCGAGCACCACGCCCGTCTGCGTGCGAATCACGCTCGCCACTCCCGCGAACAATCCGAAATAAACGGCGAATCCGACCGCTGCACCCAGCGCACCGATGGCCGCCGCTTCCGCGAGCACCGCGCCGAAAATCGTCCGGCGCCGCGCGCCGAGCGCACGCAGGATCGCCAGGTCGCGCCGCCGCGCGCTCATCGAGTTGTAGATACTCGCCAGCACCGACCCCGCCGCGACCAGCGCGACGAGATACGCCACCAGCGCGAGCACCTGGTCGAACCAAGCGATCTTGCTGAACAGCTCCGCGATGATCGCGCCGACCGGATAGGCCAGCGTCATCTTGGTGCCCTGCTTGTTGACCATCGTGTCGAGCATGAAGCCGGCAGTCGGTGCCCGGAATTGGAGGAGCACCGCACTGACATCGGTCGCGTATCTCGCATCGTGCCCGCTCATCATCTGGAGCCCGCGTAATGGGATCCACACTACGCGATCGACCGGCGTGTTGGTCGATTCGAGAATGGCCGTTACCTTAAAATCGTCCGTGTGCTCCGCTTTGGGATCGAACGCGAGGCCGTGAAATGGGCGGAACGTGTCGCCCACTTTCAGCCCGAGGCGCTGCGCTGCGAAGCTGCCCGCGACCGCCTCCTTGGCATCGACGGCGAAAATCTTTCCGCCCGCGCGCAGCGTAAATTTTTTCCCCGGCGCATACTCCACGTTGAACAACTCCGGCACGGTGCCCACGAGCCGGAACCCACGCAGATTATCGCCCACCGCGATCGGGATCGCGGTCTTCACCATCGGGTGACGCCGGATGCCCTCGTAGTCCGCCGCCGCGAGATTTCCAGGCGAGGCTTCCAGGTGAAAGATCGCGTTGAGCACGAGCTGCAGCTTCGAGCCGCGCGCGCCCAACACGGCGTCGAAGCCGGTGTTGGTTTGCATGAACGCTCCCTGCGATTGCGTCTTCACCATCCAGACGCACATCAACAAGCCGCACGCGAGCGCGATGCCCGCCGCGGTGATAAACGTCGAAAGCGCATGCTGCCGGAGCGAGCGATAGATGATCAGTGGAAGGGTCATCGGAAACACGGGACGGCCGCGCAAAGCTCCAAATTCCAAGCTCCAAGCTCCACAGAAACTTCAAGGTCCGAAGCTCCAACCCGTGCCCGCTCCTGATTGATCATTGATACTTGGAGCTTCATTGGAGCTTGGAGGTTGGCGCTTGGAGCTTTTCCGCGATAGCGGCGTTGATCACGCCAAAATCCTGCCGCGTCTCGAACGCCCCGAGCACTTCCTCGTCATGGCTCACCAGCAAGAGTGCGGCCTGCTGCTCGCGGCATACCTCGCGAATCAACGCGAGGGCTTCGCGCGCGTGCTTGCGGTCGAGATTACCCGTCGGCTCGTCGGCGAGCACCAGCTTCGGCCGATTCGCCAGCGCGCGGGCCACGGCCACGCGTTGCTGCTGGCCGGTCGAAAGCTGCCGCGGAAAATGGTTGAGTCGATGCTCGAGCCCCACGCGCCCGAGCACTTCACGAGCATGCGCCCGATCCGCGCCGCGCGGCCCGAAACTCATGCCGAGCACGACGTTTTCTAAAACCGTGTAGCCCTGCAGTAGATTGAAGGTCTGAAAAATATAGCCGAGTTTGTCTGCGCGCAGCCGGTCGCGCTTCGCCTCCGAGAGCTCGCTCATCGCGACGCCATCGACCTCCACCCGCCCCGCATCCGCGGCGAGAATACCCGCGATGAGGTTGAGAAACGTCGTCTTGCCCGAGCCGCTCTCACCGCGCAGCGCCAATTGCGCGCCCGCCGCCAAAGTGAACGAGGGCACGTTCACGATCTCAACGCGCTCACCCTCCGGCGATTGAAACGACTTCTTGAGGTCGGAAACAGCAAGCATCGCCCCCCATCGCCGCAAAAAGGCGCAGAAGGCGCAAGAGCCGGAAATACTTTTTTTGGACCTTCCGCGCTTTTTTGCGGCCATCCCGAGGGGACGCCTACAAGGTCGCGGGGTGAGTTCCCTGCTATCGCCCGGCGCGCGTTTCCGCGCCGCCCTCACCACCGAGCGACCGCTCCAAATCGCCGGCGCCATCAACGCCTACGCGG
>JANPIT010000070.1:0-9347 GCA_031425115.1 Opitutaceae bacterium
GGACTTTATCGAGCACCGCCTGCCGCGCTTCGGGCAGTTTCAGGATGCGATGTGGACGGACGAGCCGTGGCTGTTTCACGCGCGAATTTCGGCGGCGATGAACCTGAAGCTGCTCAATCCGCGCGAGGTGGTGGCGGCGGCGGAGCAAGCGTATCGCGAGGGGCGCGTTCACCTCGCGAGTGCGGAGGGCTTTATCCGGCAAATCCTCGGGTGGCGGGAATACGTGCGGGGCATCTATTGGCACCACATGCCGCGCTATGCAGGGTTGAATGCGCTGGGAGCGACGGAGAAGTTGCCCGCGTTTTATTGGACCGGGAAGTGCGAGATGAACTGCCTCCGGCAGAGCATCGGCCAGACGCTGGAGCACGGCTACGCGCACCACATCCAGCGGCTGATGGTGACAGGACTCTACGCGCTGCTGCTCGGGGTGGAACCGCAGCAAGTCCACGCGTGGTATCTGGCTGTCTTCGTGGACGCGGTGGAGTGGGTGGAACTGCCGAACACGCTCGGGATGTCGCAGTATGGTGATGGCGGAATCATGGCCTCGAAGCCGTATGCGGCGACCGGCAAGTATATCGACCGGATGAGCAACTACTGCGCGGGGTGTCGGTTTGATCCGGCGAAGTCAGTGGGGGAAAACGCCTGCCCGTTTACGACGCTGTATTGGGATTTTCTGCTGCGGCACGAGCCGATGCTGGCGAAGAATCAACGCATGGCGTTGCAGGTGAAAAATCTCGCGCGGCTGGCGGCGACGGAGCGGGAAGCGATCCGGGCGCGGGCGCGGGAGATCAAGGGCAACGGCGGCCTGCCGCCGGCCGGGGATGGACTTTTGGCGTTTTCGGGCACGAGGGTTTGAACGATGCCGAAGATGCGCAAAAAATCCGATCTGCCCTCGAAGCCCTGCGTGGTGTGCGGCCGGCCGTTCACCTGGCGCAAGAAGTGGGAGAAAGTATGGGCTGAGGTGAAGTTTTGTTCGGACGCGTGTCGGATGCGGAAACACGGAGGCGCGCATGGCTGACGAAATTTTCCGGCGAAGCGTGCGGATTGAGCGGCCGGCCGCCGAGGTGTTTGCGTGGCACGAGCGGCCCGGCGCGTTTGCGCGGCTGTGTCCGCCCTGGGAGCGGGTGGAAGTGACGCGGCACGTGGGCGGCATTAGGGACGGGGCGCGAGTCTCGCTGCGGACGAAGGTCGGGCCGCTCTGGCTGCGCTGGGAGATCGAACACCGCGATTACGTCGAGGGAAGCCAGTTTCGGGATGTGCTGTTAAGCGGGCCGTTTGCGAAGTGGGAACACCTGCACCGGATCGACCCGGATGGGGCCCGTGCCTGCGTGCTGACGGACGAGATTCATTATCGGTTGCCGCTGGGCGTGCTGGGGCGTTGGGGCGGAGGGGCGTTTGTCCGGGCGCAGTTGGCGCGGATGTTTGAATATCGACACGCGGTGACGAAGGCGGATTTGGAAAACGTCGTTAACTAAAAGCCCAGGGAGGAACAAAGCCGACGGGGTCAACCCGCTGGTTGCTGCAGCGGTCGCGACGGGGCCGGCGACTCCATTGGGCCAACCGCCGACTTCGGCACCCCGCCCCCGCCGCCGCCCGATTATGTGCCCGCCATCGATCCCGATGTGCGCGGAGCCAAAACCAGCCGCGAACTCGTCAGCAAGCATCGCGAATCGCCGAACTGCTACGGTTGCCACCAAAAGATCGAACCGCTCGGCTTCGCGCTGGAGAACTTTGACCCGGTCGGTGCGTGGCGGACGAGCTATGGGAAAACCCCGATCGACACCGCCGGCGAGAAGTTCTCCGGCTTGACCGGCCTCAAGAAGGTTTTCGTCTAGCGCCAGGACATCTTCGGCCGCATGCTCACGGACCGCCTCCTCACCCATGCCTGCGGCCGCCGCATCGGCGCTCTTTGAGTCCTCATCCGTATGAAAACGAAAAGCACAGCGACCACCCAACGCTCCGCCCGCCCCTCCGTGCGCAGTTCGTGGGCGCGGGGTCTGAAATCCCATCTCGTCCGAGTCACGCTGCTGCCGGTCGCGCTGTTCGCGTGCACCGCCGCGCTTCGCGCTGCCGAAGTCACTGTCGTTGCGCCCGATTCGCCGATGCTGCGCTTCGCGCTGGGCAAACTGGAATCGGCACTCCAGCGGCAGAGCGCCACCCTGAAGAAAACCACGAATCAAGTGCCCGGCCAAGGCGCGGGGATCGTGGTCACCGTTGATCCGAGCGCGCTCACCGACCTCGGCGCGGATGGTTTCCGGCGAGTGAGCTCGCGTGAGGGCCTGAAAATTAGCGGGGGCGACGAACGCGGCGCGATGTATGGCGTGCTGGACGCGGCGGAGCAAATCCGCCTCGGCACGCCGTGGAACACGATCGCGGACCGCACGGTGAAAGCGCCGTTCGAGTTTCGCGCCCTCAAGTTCAATCTGCCGTGGGCGGCCTACCGCACCAGTCCGGTTATCGAGCAGCACGATGCCACGTGCCGTGATCTCAAGTTCTGGGAGGCCTTCCTCGATATGATGGCGGAGAATCGTTTCAACGTGCTCTCGCTTTGGAGTCTTCACCCTTTCCATTACATGGTTCGGCCGAAGAATTTTCCGGAAGCGTCCCCGTTCACGGAGGCCGAACTGGCCGAGTGGCGCACCCTGTGGCGCGGCATTTTCGCCCTGGCGAAAGAGCGGGGCATCGAGACCTACCTGATCAACTGGAACATTTTTGTTTCTCCGGAGTTCTCCCGTGCGCACAACGTCGCCCGTTGGAGTGATGGCGGGCGACACATCGGGGGCGAGGCCGAGAACAGCGAAATCGTGGTCCGCTACACACGGGAAGTCGTGACGCAGGTGCTCGATGAATATCCCGATCTCACGGGGCTGGGCATCACTCTGGGCGAGCAGATGGGCGGCATGAATCCCGACCAGCGGCGCGCGTGGCTGGACCGCACGTTCTTCGCCGGAATGGCCGACGCCAAGCGTCCCGCCAAGTTCATCTACCGGGCGCCGCTTTCCGCGAACACCGGGTCGGGCGGCACCACCAGCGAGGAAAACGACCGCCGGACCCGTGCGCAGATCGAAGGCCTCACCGCCAACATCGCCGGGCCAGTGTATGTGGAATTCAAGCACAACTGGTCCCATGCCCATTCCTCGCCCGACCTGTTCATCGTCCACGGCGGCACACTCTCGGACGCCTACTGGAGTCCGCCGCCGACGCGCCACAAGGTGGTGTGGACGATGCGCAACGAGGACATCTTTGTCCTGCGCTGGGGCCAGCCCGACTTCGTGCGGGCCTTCGTGCAGAACCAGCGCAAGGACCACGTGGGCGGCGCCATCATCGGTTCGGAGTGCTACGTGCCGGCGCTCGACTACATCACGACGCCCGGGCCGCACCGGAACTGGCGTTTTGCGTTTGAGCGGCAATGGCTCTTCTACGCGGTGTGGGGCCGGCTGCTTTACGATGGGACGACGCCCGATCGGGTCTTTGCCGCGCTGCTGGAGGAGCGCTTCGGCGCCGGTTTGGGCGATGACCTGTTGCAGGCGTGGAAACTCGCCAGCCAGGTCCCGCTCCATTTCGCATCATTCTTTCGGGGCACCTGGGACGGTTCGCTCTACACGGAAGGTTTCTCGTCCTGGATCGATCGGGATGACGGGGCGCGCACTTTTTTCGACATCGACGCGTTCATCCGACGTCCGGTGCTCGACACGAAACGCTACGTGAACATCGCCGATTTCGTGAAAGCCGGTGGCGTGGCCGGGCCGGGCATTTTCTCGCCGCTTGCGCTCGCGGTGGAGCTCGACCGCGATGCCGCCGAAGCGTCGCGCCGCGTGGCTGCGATTCGCGCCAAAGCGAAACCGTCGCCGACGCTCGAGAGCGAACTCACCGACGTCGAAGCCTGGGGCGCCTACGGCAACTACTTCGCGGAGAAACTGCGCGCCGGCGTGGCCCTCGCCACCGCCCGCGCGAAGCAGGACCCGAAGCAACAGGCGGCCGCCATCGCCGCTCTGGAGCGGGCGTTGGTCCATTGGAGGCGCCTCGCCGAACTCGGCGGGAAATTCAACCGGCTGCCGGTGCTGTCGAGCGCGAGAGAGCCTTTTTCCTGGGCGGCGCTGACGCCAGCGGTGGAGCGAGACCTCGCGCTGGCCCTGAATTCGTTGACGGAACCGACCAAGGAGTCCGCGCCCAAGCGTTGAAGTTCGCGCGGACTACTTTACGCTGTCGACGATCATGAAATCCAAACACCTCGCGTTGATCGCGCTGTGGTTTTGCGGGATTCTGCCAGCGGTGCGCCTCTCTGCCGCCGACGAGCGGCCCTCGAACTCGATCGCGACCTCGGTTCAAAACGGCTGGGTGACCGTCACCCCGTCAGAGTTCACGGGCGCGATCAATAATCCCCTCAAGGGCTTCCGCGCCTACAAGCCGAACGGCTACGGCCTCCTGGAGCGCATTTATATCAAGTGGCAGGACATCGAGGCCGGCGCGGGCGACTCCGTCGAGCGCATCATCGCCCACACGAACCGGATCACCGAAACCAAGGGCAAGCGCTTCGAGGATCTGAATATCAAACTCGTGCCCCGGGTTTATCTCGATTGGAACGGCTCCGCGGGTCGGCAGCACTGGCCCGCCGACCTGCACGCCTTCGACTACGATAGCCCGGCTTTTCAGGAGCGGCTGCGGCGTCTGGTCGCGAAGCTCGGCGAGGCGTGGGACAATGACCCGCGTATCTTTGCCGTGCAGATGGGGCTCATCGGTTACTGGGGCGAGCACCACAATCCGGCGCCGACAGCTGCGCAGCGTCGGCTGCTGACGGAAGCGTTTCAGCAGGCCTTCAAAAACAAGCCCGTGCTCGTCCGCCATAACGACCCCGAGTTCATGGCGGCCGGATTCGGTATCTACTACGACACCTTTGCCAACCTCTCGCGCGAGCCACCCGACGGGCCCAAGGATCAGTTTCCCTGGCAAGCCACCCACGTGTATCGCGACATCTGGAAACGCGCGCCAATCGAGGGCGAGGTGGAATACAACTGGCAGAAACAGCGCGAGAACGCGAAACCGGCGGAGACCTTCGGACGCACCCCCGACGAGACGATGAAGGTGCCGGCCTACCGGCGCTATATGATCGACAAGATCCGCCGCTACCAAACGAGCTACATGGGTTGGATCAGCAGCTATAACGACACTGACCGCGAGGTGCTGGCGGGCGCGGCCGAGCTGCAAAAAGCCTTCGGCTACCGCTTCGTGCTCGATTCCGCCAGCTATCCGCTCGCCGTGCAGCCAGGCCAGACACTCACGGTGCGACTCTCCGTGCGCAACACCGGCAGCGCTCCCTTCTATCTCGACTGGCCCGTGGCCATCGCGCTGCTCGATCCCGCGACGAAAAAGCCGGTCTGGTCGGCGCCGCTGAACGGCGTGGACATCCGCCGCTGGCTGCCCGGCGAGGACTGGGACAGCGCGACCTACGCCTATCGCCGCCCCGCCGCCACGTATCGGGAGGATGGTTACGTCACGCTGCCGCCGCAGCTCACACGGGGAAACTACCTCATCGCCCTCGCCCTCCTTGACCGACAGGGCGGAATGCTGCCCAGTGCGCGCTTCGCGAACGAAAACTATTTCCGCGGTGGCTGGCATCCGCTGGGTTTCATCGGCATCGGCGACGCCCCGCCGGAAGCCGCGTTGAAAAACGCGACGTTCGACCGCCCGGACTTCGACGACAGCCTCCGCTACACGGTGCCGGAAAAACTGCTGGCGGTGAAAGCGCCGCCGCTGCCGCCGCTGCAGGCGGTGAAGCCGTGGACGGCGGATCCAAACCTCGAACTCATCAATCCCTGGCGTTACTGGATCCTGGATACGCGAAGTCATGCCGTGGATAAGCAGATTCTCGCCGATGGCCCGGGTGGCAGCCGGGTTATCCGCGTGACCGGCAGCTTTGGTGACCGCTCCAGCCTCAGTCACCATTTCGGCAGTGGCGCCAAGCTCGACCAGGGGCGCTACCGCTTCGCCTTCCGCGTGCGCGGCACTCCCGGTCAATCCGTCGATTTCGAACTCGCCGACGGCTCGCGCAAGGTCGCCCCGGAAACCCGGATTCCGCTCACCCAGGACTGGCAGGAGCACATCATCGCGTTCGAGATCACGACCGCGTTCACGGAACAGACCACCCTCCGCTTTCGCCTGCCCCGCGAGGGCAAAGGCACCTTCGACCTCTTCGATGCTCGGCTGAAGGTGTCGGAGCCCCTACCGGTTGGCGCACCCTGAACCGCGAAGCTTTCACAAACCCCGGGCCATCACCACAGCCAAGCGTTGCACCCCGCCCGCGGTTTCTGAATTTTACCGACCTATTCGATGGGCCCGGACCGACAGCAAGCAGCCTCCAATAATAAGTCGCCTTCTCTCACGGATCAGGGCGCGCCCGGTGCGGAGCTGCGCTACGTCAGCCACGGCCCGAGGCGTTTCGACCTCAAACCGTTTGGGCCCATGCGACGTCCTTACTGGGAGTTTTTCGCCATCGTCGAGGGCGAGGTCGCTCCGATCGGTGACCTGCGCGAGCGTCCGAAATTTCGCGGGCGCACCTTGTGGCTCTTCTCTCCCCAACATCTCCATGGCTGGCGGGGTGCGCCACGTCGACGGTGTCGCGTTGCGGTTTTCCACTTCGATCAGGTGCCACCGGCCTTGCAACGCGGCGTGGAAGCGGGCGGATTTCTTGCGGTGCCGCTGACCGCGCGGGACTGCCGCCTCGTCGACGGATGGGCCAGGGAGTTGATGCCGTTTTCATGGGCAAGCTCTGAGCTAAAAGACATTCTAGCGGAGAAGGTGCGACTGGACCTCACGTTGATTTTCCTCCGCAAAACCCGGACTGCGAACAAAGCGGACCAGAGTGCCGCCGCCGCCGCCGCAAAGGTGGAAGCCGCGGAAGGACGCTTCCTGGCACAGCTTTCGCAAAGTCCGCCACTCTCCCATCTCGCGACCGCCGCCGGCGTCTCGGAGGCGCATCTTCGGCGGCTTTTCTGGCAGGTGCGGAAAAAGAGCCCACGGGCGGTGATGCAGCAGATTCGGATGGACGCCGCGTTGCGCCTGTTGGCCGGCACGGATCAGAAGCTGCAGACGATCGCGCTCGATTGTGGCTATAAGACCGCGAGCAACCTCTGCCAGGCATTCAAGAGCGCGACGGGAATCACGCCGGCGGTGTGGCGGGCGCAGCGGGCGCGCGAGGCGGCTCGGACGAGGCATTTTCGTGGAAAACGCGCGGCGCAGGCCACGGTGAGCGAATCCAACATCGGGGCGCCTTGAGGTCGCCAGCGCGGAGGGGGACCTTGATGCCGCTTTCCCGCGCTGCGCCTGCGCGTGCACGGGTTGCACCTCCCCACCCAACATGACCTCGACTCGTCGCCTCTTTCCTGGCCTTGCCCTAACCGCTGCGATCACTTCTGCCTTGATCTCTCCTCTGGCGGCACAAGGGGTGCCGGCGACCGCCCCTCGCGTATCCGTCGATCCCGCACCCATTGCACTGTCGCCGTTTCTGGTGAACACCGACCGCGATGATGGCTTCGCCGCGGCGAACGCCGGCACAGCCACGCGTCTATCGCTCGACATGAAGGATGTGCCTGCAGCGTATTCCGTGATGACACGCGAGTTCATCGACGCGCTCGGAATCACCAATGTGCAAGAAGCGGCAGCTTGGGCCCCCAACGGCTCCGGCACGCCGCCGGAGGGCAACAGCCAGGACGCGTTTCAACAGCCGATGCAGTTCAACATCCGCGGCGTGAACAACAACTCCGGCCAGCAGCGGAACAACTATCTGACTTCCGGCGTGCTGGAGAGCTACGCGCTCGAACGCTACGATTTCGGCCGCGGGCCAAACGCTGCGCTCTTCAATATCGGCGGTGGCAATGCGCTGGGCGGCGGCCTCGGCGCGCAGACGAAACGCGCGCGCTACGACCGGTCGTTCGACACAGTCGCGCTTACGGGCGGCTCGTGGAACTACAAGCGCGCCACCCTCGACGTAAATCGCCCACTCACGGACAAGCTCGCCGTGCGGGCCAACGCCGTGTGGTTCGATCGCGATGGCTGGCGGATGAACGAATTTGAGCGCACGCGCGGCGCGACCGTGACCGGGTCCTATCTGATTCGGCCGAAGACCGAATTCCGGATCGAAGGTGCCTACGATCGGACGGAACGCACCATCCCGGCCGTTTCGATCTTCGACGGCGTCACCGGCTGGGATGGCTCGACTGTATTCAACGGCCCTATCACAAACGCGATCCTGGGGACGCAGACCGCGCCGGGAGCGCCCAACGGGCTCGGGCACGTGCTGACGTTCCAAGGCGAGCGGCAGGGCGTGGATCGCTACAATGGCCAGTTCTATGTCTGGGATCCTTTCTCCGGAGCCAACGCTATACAGAATTATCAAAACACCGGCTATACGCGCCGCGGAGATGCGACGGCGAACACCCCGCTCATGGCCAACGGCACGCTGTATATTCGTTCGCTCACGCCGGCCGGGGCGGCGGCGTTGCCCTTCGGCAATGGAGCCACTGGCAGCGGTGCTCCCAGTTCGACGCAGATAAACAACGAGGCGAACCTGATCAACCAGCCGGCGCTGCCCGCCGATCGGTTCAATCGCGTGCTCGCCGGCTCGAAGTTCAGACTGCCGGATGAGCGGTTTACCCAAGCCACGGAAGAACCGATTCTGATTCAGGATACCAAGGATGTGAATTTCGCGCTTTCCCATCAGTTCGGCGAGAACTGGTTCTTCGAGGTCGGCGCCGATGTGAACAAGGTGAGCAATCGCAGCATCCGTAATGGAACGGCCGGCGCCAACTCACGCGAGGTGCGCGTCGACATCAACCAAGTGCTGCCCAACGGAGCGGCCAACCCGCACTTCCTCGAGCCGTATAATGACATGCCGATCGAGTTTATCTACCGCAACTTCACCAACCGCAGCGCGCGCGCGAATCTCGGTCACCGACGGAATGCGGGCAAATGGGGCGACTACACCTTCAACCTGAACGTCTCGGCAAGTCGGCGCACGACGGACAACTACCTCCGCAAGCTCTCGATGGCCACGCTGCCCGACCCGCGGATGTGGCAGAGCAACGCCGATCAAGTAAACATCCGCCAATACTGGAGCAATCCGTCGCGTCCCTACGGCGATGCCGGCGTCCCAGCAACGCTCGTCCGGAAAGTGTATTCGGCCGACAACAATAGTTCCACCACCACGACGGAAACGTTGAAGCCGCGCTGGGTGCTCGCGAACTGGGACACCCAGGACGAGAACTTCAACTACGGCGTCTTCGCCATGAGCGCGAAATTCCTCGGCGGCAAACTCGTGGTCCTCGGGGCCGAGCGCTACGACCGCTATAGCT
>JANPIT010000071.1:0-1878 GCA_031425115.1 Opitutaceae bacterium
GGGTGGGCCCATTTGCCGGCGCGCGCCAGATCCCACGCGCCGTTGTAGATGAGTTTGCCGTGCGCGTGCTCCCACGCCGCGCAATCGGCGGGCGTGTTGACGAGCGGGCCGAGCGCGCCGGGCACGACGGGGATTTCGGTGCGGCCGATGATTTCGAGAAAACGCAGCGCGTGGCGGACTTGCTGATCGCGCCACTGATCGCCGGTGGGGACGCAGACGCCGAGCACCTCGACGTCGGGGGCGTTGAGCAGCAGCGCGACGGACTGGAGGTTCGTGGTGGCGGGACCGAGCGTGTCTTGGTCGATGATGAGCTTGCGGCGAGGCATCCGTGGCGGAGGAAAAAGATGGCGTTGCGTCGCGCGGCAGGCGGCGGCTCAACGTGGAGCGTGGACTATCTGTCGCTGATCGACCGGAGCAAGCTGCACTACAAGCGAAGCGATGTGACGCCGATCTTCGCGGAGCCGGCGGCGTTCGCGGCGTTGATCGACGATCTGGTGCGGCCGTGGCGCGAACTCGCCGCGGGCGAGCGGGTGGAGAGGGTGGTCGGAACCGACGCGCTCGGCTTCGTGGTGGGGACGGCGCTCGCGCTGAAACTCGGCGTCGGTTTCGTGCCCGTGCGCAAGGGTGGGAAGCTGCCGGTGAAGCACGAGCGGGTGGCGTTTCGCGATTATTCGGGCGGGGAGAAAGCCTTTGAGTTGCGCGCGGACCCGTGGCCGGCGGGCACGCGCGTTTTGCTGAGCGATGAGTGGATCGAGACCGGGGCGACGGCGCGGGCGGCGGTGGAATTGATCGAGCGCGCGGGCGGCGTGGTGGTCGGGATCGTGGCGATCGCGTTTCGGAAAAACGAGCAGACCGCGCCGCTGTGGGCGAAGTATCGCTGCCATGGCGTCTGGCCGGAGCAGGTGTAGGCCAGGAAGATGTGGTTGAGAGTCGAGAGCGGGACCAATCACTACCGGCTGCTACGGTGATCGCGTCGTTACGGCTGAGGTAGGGCGAACCGTCCCCGGTGAGCCGTCACGCGGAGGGCGGCCGAGGACCGAGAGGTGTTCGTCGCCCTAGAGCGCGACGGCTCGGCGGGACGCCTCGCCCTACCTTTCCAGCCAGACATCCTTGTAGTTGTGAAAACCGAGCGGTGATTTTTTCCAGCCGCGCACGGAGGCGGCGACGAGCGTGGTGCGTGCGCCCCAGTAGATGGGTGCGATGGGCATCTGCTTGAGAAGGTGGGCCTCGGCTTTTTGCAGGGCCACCAAACGGTCGGCGGGCGTGGCGGCGCGGGCGGCGGCGGCGATCAGGGCGTCGTAGGCGGGGTCGGCATAGCCGGTGCCGTTCACGCCATTGCCAGTCGTGAATATTGAGAGGTAAGTGAGCGGATCCGGGTATTCCGCGATCCAGCGGCCGCGCGCGATCGTGTAGTCGAGCGTGTCGAAGGTATCGAGCAGCACCTTGAATTCCTTTTGGACAATCCGCATCTCCACGCCGAGATCGCGCCGCCACATTTGTTGAATCGCCTCGGCGATCTTCTGATTGATCTCGGAGGAGATGGTCACGAGTTCGACCGGCGGAAGCCACTGGCCGGCGGGAAAGCCCGCGTCGGCGAGCAGCTGTTTCGCCGTCGCCAGATCGTGCGTGATGCCAAGCGGCGGAGTGTAGCCGGCGAGGCCGGGTGGAGTGAGCGCGGTCGCCGCGGTCTGACCGCCGCGCAGGACATTCTTGACGATCGCCTCGCGATCGATCGCGAGGGCCAGGGCGCGGCGCAGGCGCACGTCGGCGAAGAGTCGGTGCTGGGTGTTGAAGCGGAGGAAGTAGCTTTCGAAAAACGGTTCGACGCGCACCAGATGAGGCGCGTCTTTCCGGTAGGTCTCAATTTTTGAGAGAGGG
>JANPIT010000072.1:0-5641 GCA_031425115.1 Opitutaceae bacterium
GCGCCCTGCGGCTCCGTCGCGTTGCCGAAATTCAGGAAAAACTGATACAGCTTTCCGAGCTTCCGGCCGGCCAGAAAGAATCCCTCTTCGTTCGCGGTCGCCTTCGAAGCGCGCTTTCCGATCCAAACCACCGCGACCAGATAACCGAGGATGATGGCGAGATCGAGAACGTGCAGGCTGCCGAAAATCATGGGGTGGGTTTCGCGCGACGTTGGGCGCCGCCGCGCAGTGTCGCGAGCCCACACTTGCGCGGACGGTCCGGCAGGGCGCAGCACGAGGAAAAGGTAGGGCGAACCGTCCCGGTGAGCCGTCGCGCTTTGCGCGGGCGAATACCTCACCGGGATTGACCGCCTCATCCGCGACGGCTCAGCGGGACGCCTCGCCCTACCGCCGACGCTTCTCGCCCGCTGGAATTTCGGTTGCATCCACCTCTCACGCACCGAACCTCCGGACTGTCCGAGCATGCCTGCCCCCGCCCCCACCCTGCGTTCGCTCGCGAAGATCCTCGGCCTCTCGCGCACCACGGTCTCCGACGCCCTCCGCGGCTCGCCGCGCGTCGATCCCAACACCGCGCTGCGCGTCAAGAAAGCCGCGCGCGAGGCGGGCTACCGCCGCAATCCGCTCGCGGGCGCGTTGATGTCGGAGTTGCGACGCTCGCGCGGCACAGCCTTCCGCGGCGTGCTCGCGGCGATCGATTTCAACGAGCCCGACCGCCCCAACGACGCCGTGCGCTATCACCGTGAACTCGTGATCGGCGCGGAAACGCGCGCGACCGAGCTCGGTTTCAAGATCGAGACATTTTCCGTCGGTCACGCGGGCGTTTCCGTGCAACGCCTCGATTCGATCCTGCAGTCGCGCGGCATCCACGGAGTCATTCTCCTTCCCGCCTGGGACGAACCCGATCTCTCGAATCTCGATTGGACACAATTCGCCGGGATCTACACCGACTACATCATCGAGCGGCCGGCGCTGCACACGGTCTGCCCGGATCACTACCGCTCGCTGCTGGCCGCCCTGCAGCGGCTGGCGCTCCTTGGCTACAGCCGACCGGGACTCTTCCTCCAACGCCACCAGGACGAACGGCTGCAATACCGCTGGGGAGCGGCGTTTCGCGCGTTCCAGGACAGCCACCCCGCCATCACGTCTCTGCCCCCGCTGATCGAGGAAACCGTGACGCGCGAGGGCTTCGTGAAATGGTTTCGCAAACACAAACCCGATGTCGTGCTCGGCCACACTTCGAACGCGATCGAGTGGATGGAATCATGTGGCGCGCAGATCCCCGCGACGCACGGCTTCGTCTGCCTCAATGTCCACATGAAGTCGCGCCCGTGCGCCGGTCTCGACCTCCAGCCGCGCACGCTCGGTGCGCGCGGCACGGAATTGCTGATCGCCCAGCTCCAGCGCAATGAAACGGGCATCCCGGAATGGCCATCCACCACGACAATCCCTGCCCGCTGGATTGACGGCCCGACCGTGCGGGCGGGCGTCGGCTGAAGGTAGGGCGAACCGCCCTCGGTGAGCCGTCGCGCTGCACCCGTTGGGCGATCCCGGATTTTTCTGCCTGCAGCGCGACGGCTCGGCGAGACGCCTTGCCCTACCCAGCTCAATCATTGCGTCCGGGCCACGCAACCGGCACGAAATTCCCCGTGACCGATCTCACCGCGCAACTCATCCGCTGGCGTCGCGACCTGCACGCGCATCCAGAACTTGGATTCCTCGAATATCGCACCGCGGCGAAGATCTGCGAGGCGCTCGCTCAGCTGCCCGGCTGCGCCGTGCGCGTGGGCGCGGATGTAATGTCCGCCGCCGCACGGATGGGCGCGCCCGCCGCCGCCGAGTGCGCGGCGGCCCGGGCCGAAGCCATCGCCGCCGGCGCCAGTCCCGCGTGGGTCGAACGCATGGGCGACGGACTCACGGGGGTCGTGGCGGAATGGACGTTTGCGCGGCCCGGACCGACCGTGGCGTTTCGGGTCGATACCGACGCGCTGCCCGTCACAGAGGGCGGCGCCCAAGGCCACCTGCCCGCACGCGAAGGATTCGTTTCCCGCCGCCCCGGTCGGATGCATGCGTGCGGCCACGATGGGCACACCGCGATCGGGCTCGGGCTCGCCTCACTCGTGGCACGCCACGCGGATCGCTGGGGCGGAAAGCTCCGGATTATTTTTCAACCCGCCGAGGAAGGGTGCAGCGGCGCCAGCGGGATGGTCGCCGCCGGCGTGGTGCGCGATGTGGACTACTTCATCGCCGGACACCTCGGGACGGCCGCGAATGAAACCGGCGTGATCAGCTGCGGCACCGGCGCGTTCCTCGCCACCTCCAAGATGGACGTGATTTTTCACGGCGTTGCCGCGCACGCCGGCATGAAACCGCACGAAGGCCGCAATGCGCTCCTCGCCGCCGCGACGCTCACGCTCCAGCTGCACGCTCTCACCCGCCACGGCGCCGGCATCTCACACGTGAATGTCGGCGAACTGCACGCCGGCAGCGGACGCAACGTGATCGCGGATCGCGCCGAATTGAAGCTCGAAGTGCGCGGCGCCACCACGGAGATCAACGACTTTATGACCGCCGAAGCACGGCGGGTCATCGAGGCCACCGCGGCGATGCACGACGTGCGCGCGGAGATTATCTTGATCGGGGCCGCTGCAGGCGCGCGGTGCGATCCGGAATTGAAAGCGATCGTCCGCGCCGCGGCGGAGACGCTGCCGCAAACCAAACGAGTCGTCGACTCGCTCGACCTCGGCGCGAGCGAGGATGCGACGCTGTTCATGAACGCTGTGCAGGCGCGCGGCGGCCAAGCGACGTATCTCCTGATCGGCGCCGCGCTCGCCGCCGGTCACCATCATCCCACCTTTGATTTCGACGAGGCCGCGTTGCCACACGGCGTCGCGCTCTACGCGGCGATCGCGGAGCGACTGTTAGGAAGGTAGGGCGAGGCGTCCCGCCGAGCCGTCGCACTTTCCGCACGCGAATATCTCGCCGCCTACGCTCGCCCTATCCGTGACGGCTCACCGGGACGGTTCGCCCTACCCTCCAAGCCAATCCCAATGTCTCTACCCGAGCGCGAACACCTCCATCACGACACACCAGATTGGGTGAAGGCCGGCTCACCTTTCTTTCTCACCCTCTGCTGCACCCCACGCCGCGAAAACCAGCTCACCGCGTCGCCGCAAATTTCGTCCGCCCTGCTCGATTCCGTGGCTCACTACCATGCAAACGGCACTTGGTGGGTTCACCTTTTCCTGCTCATGCCCGATCACGCCCATGCATTGCTTGCAGTCGCGCCGAGCAAGAATCTCTCCACGACAATCCGCGCCTGGAAATCCTGGCAGTCAAAAACACACAACATTCGCTGGCAGTCCGGTTTCTTCGACCATCGCCTGCGTTCCGACGAGTCGCTCGAAGAGAAAGCGCACTATATCCGCCAAAATCCCGTGCGCGCAGGTCTGGTAACCAACGTAGCAGACTGGCCGCATGTGTGGTATCCGACCAGGTAGGGCGAGGCGTCCCGCCGAGCCGTCGCACTTTCCGCACGCGAATATCTCGCCGCCTACGCTCGCCGTATCCGTGACGGCTCACCGAGGACGGTTCGCCCTACCTTTTCCACTCTGCCCCACCTCACAAATCGAATTTCACCTGAAAGATGTAGAGCGCGGGATCGATGATGCGATAGGCGAGCGGTTTTCCGTCGGGATACGCGCCCACCGGTTGCAGCCGGCCGTTCTCGCCGAGGTTGCGGGCGTTGAGCTGAAAGGTGACGCCGATCTTTTTCGCGAAAAGTTTCGTGCGGTAGGCCACAAACGCATCGACGTAGTAGTGCGCTTTGTCCCACACCGGCCGGTTCGAATCGAGGTCGGTGATCTGCGCGGGCGGCGACTGCACGCCGTGGTAACCGATCGCGCCCTTGTCCTCCCAGCGGAAGGCGCCGCCCACGTTCATATTTTTCAACCAGCGGTGCTGCGTGATCCCGGCGAGCTGATAGTTGGTGGAGAACTTCACGCGATAGCGCCGGACCTGCGGGTTCGCCTTGCCCTGCTGCTGGAGGATGATCTTCAGCGGAGCGAGCACGTTGTTCTGCAATGCATCGACCGGTCGCGCGCCGCCGTAGGCCGTCGTCCACCACGGCGTGTTCGTGCGCTGATCGATCACCGTCGTCCAAATCGGCATGCGGTGCGCGATCCAGTCGGTCGTCGTAGTCGAGACGTTGGTGTTCGTCGTCTGCGTTTCCGTCAGCGATGACTGAAACGTCCAGTAACGGCTCGGGTTAAAATTGAACTCGATCTCCGTGCCTTTCGATTCGACGTCCTGCGTGGCGGAAATACCGGGATCTGGGAGCGTGAGCTCGTTCTGTTCCTCGATGGAGAGGCCCGTCTGGCGCGCGACCTCCGCTTGAATCTGCGCGGCGCTGAAAGAGGGATTCGCCGCCGTCACCCACGCGCGCGCGTTGTCCTCAAGTTGATAGGCCGCGTTGCTCGAAAGATCCATGTTCAGCGTGCGTTGCGCGATCGTGGCGGCGTCGCCGTTCCGCGTCTTGATCCGTTTCACTTCGAAGCGATTGACGCGAACGACGAACTTCCCGTCGTTCATATTCAGCCAGAAGCCGTAGTCCTTGCCCTCGCCGCGCGTATTCGGAAGTTGGTTGCGGAAAAGATCCTGCTGCGGGCCTTGGGGCACGAAACTATCCGACTGGTTGTAGGTAAGCGAAAGACCGTTGAGCACGCGACCCGCAACGCCGCCCACGCCATCAGAGCGGGCCGCGCGCGTGATGAAGCCCAGGTCGCGGAACGGACGCACCACGGCGCCCGCCGTCTTCGTGCGACCGCCGTTCACGGCGTAATCGCCAAACGCCCACGCGTTCATCGACTGGTAATTGAAATCGAGCCCGTCGGCGGCGAGCAGCCGCGGCTCGGCCCCGCGCTTGTCCTCCACCGTGTCATCGCGCAGGCCGAACGTCGTGACGAGGCGGCCGTCGAGGAGCATGCTTTGAATCACGCCACCCTTCGCGTGGTAGACCGTTTGCGAATTACTGCCGCCACCGGCGCTGTCGACCGTCGGCCGCTGATCGAGCAGCGCCGCCTCGCGCCGGATCGTGCCCGGCACCGTGCCCGCCGAGTTGCCGCTCCACACGTAGGTTGTCGGACCATACGCGAAGGTGCTCGGCGCGTAGTCGACATTGGTGCCATTGGCGTCGCCGACGTAGTAGCGAAAATAACCGCGAAAGCGCGAATTGGACGACTGCGGGCCGCCCGTGACGTTGCCCGACTGCGCGGGCAACGTGCCCGGCGGAACCCACGACGCGTTCGAAGCGAGCACGTCGCGGTAGCTGAAGCGGCGCGTCCACGTCCAACGATACTCGCTGTAACCAGTAAGCTGATGCAGCCCGAGCCAGCGCAGCGCGTTTTTCTCCTGGGAGAGGTCGAGCTTGTAGGCGAGTTGGGCGCGGTAGTTCTCGCTGCGGCCGGGAATCCACTGCGTAAGCGGGCTGTCGAGGCCGATGTAGGTGCGCCCAAAGTATGGATTGGCCGAGCCATCGAGCAGCCGGGAATTCACATCGACGAGGATTTGGCTCGAGGGGCCAGTGCCGAAAATATTGCGCTGATAGCGCAGCGAATCCTCGCGCTGCCAGTCGGCCTGGCCCGCG